>WGAD01000265.1 GCA_015489255.1 Anaerolineales bacterium
ATGCCCTGCTTGCGGCGAGCAGCAAGCCGCATGAAGCGATCAATCTCGGCTTCCGCAATGTCCATGCTGCGGAAAACTCTATCTATGTAATACGCCTCGCTGCCAAAAACCATTTGCAAAATATTTTGCTCTTGCTTTTCCATCGTTCCACCTCCGCGCGCCGTGACCACACTCACGGCGCTAATCTGGGTTAGATTGCGCCCGTGGTGTGGCACAGGCGGGGAGGGTGTAAGCCCGCCCCTCGTGGTGTATTCACTTATCAAGGTGCTGGTATGGCCTGCCGAGGGCAGGCGGCTACATTCCGCTCCTTGCCCTGTCAAGGTGCTGTTTTTCTGTCGCACAATAAGCATTGTGCGACGCAATTCGCTTTTTTACGCCGCAAAATGCGGCCTTTTTTGGCTTCTAACGGCTAAAAAATGTGTCGCACAATGTTTAGTCGCCAAGGCCAGAGAACAACGTCGCAACCGGCGCGCCTTTTTCGTACCAGTAACCAGGCTCCCCTTCCACCTTCCACAACCGCCCGCCAAATTCCTCAATTGCTTTTAGTGCATGGCGGGGGTCGTGATAGCGCACGTGGACATTGCGGGGCAATTCTTCGATGCTCGCAACGGTGCGTATTGGAATGCCGTAAAGCAGCAAGCGTTCAGTTAGCATGGTTCGCCTCGGCGTACTGCTGACCTGGGAGCGAAGCACATGGCGGGTAGCCATGTGCTTGTGTGGCGGTTAGCCACGGTGCAGCGGTTAGATTAGGCAGTTTCAATGGGCATGAGATGAGCCAGCAAAACTTTGTAATCTTCTGGCTTTTTCCTGGAGACAAAGAAAACGAAGTCACAAAGAGGGATTTCCTTGTCCCAAATCTCACGCCACAGCCGCTTCATTGCCCCCCACGAAAAAGGGACAATATCAGCGGAAAACCAAATACCAGGCGCACAGTAGTCAAGTTCCACATACAAGCGCCAGCCAAACATGCTCCACCTCCTGCGCCCCCGCGCCGTGCTCGCGGGGGCTTTCAAGTCTGTGTGACCGAAGCCCCGCGCACGGTTCGGGGACGGGAGGCATACTAACCGCCCGCTCCCAAGCCAGCAGCAGGTTGTCAAGGTGCAAAAGTTACTGTGATAACGCCAGGAAAACGCCAAAAGCAGCGTTGCACGCCGCAGCCAAAAGTCCAAAACCACTCAAAACAATTGCTGCAATTGCCATGCCCCGCTGGTTTGAAGAAAGCCCGGCAATTCCCAGCCCGATACCAACCAAAGCAAGCGGCAGGCCGCAAATGGGCAACAGCCAGGCTCCAAGATTGATAACGCCCGCTACAAGCCCCATAATAGCGTACTTGTCTTTGGACGGGTCGGCGGTTTGCACATTCTGGTAAGGATACTGATATTGCATTGGTTCTACTCCAAATCATTCGCTTTCAGGTAGCCTTTGGTGTTGTCAGGTAATTGCACCCACAGCCAGCCATCGCCCTCGTCTTCCAAAACAACCACTGGCGTGTGGGGAGATAACACCTTTCGCACCGTAGCCTTATCCGCGTCATAAAGCGACACCCACTCTCCTTTTGTCGTTCTATCGGGGGAAACAGGCCACACCACCACATCAAACGCCATCCAGCCAATAGCCATATACCCGTTCTTGGGGTATTGGACTTGCGCCCAGGTGAAGCCGCCTCCCTGTTCGCGCTTGCCCAGGTCAATGACTTCCGTGCCGTTGGGCACGCACGCCTGCGGGTTGTTGTCCGCACTGGGCGCGGGCCGAGCATAGGCGCATGAGCCTGATTGAGACCACACCACCAGCCGCGGCACGGGTGTAGGCGTAGCCGTCGCCGTAGGCGCGGGCGTAGGCGTAAAGGTTGCCTGCTGCGTGGCCGTCACCGCAGCCGCCGCGACAGCCTGCGGCTGGGGGCGCAACGTTTTCCACAGCACAGCCGCGGCAAGCGCGATACCGGCAAACAGGAAGGCCGCACAGCCCAGCACAGCAAAGGTCGCCAGTCCCTTTTGCCACCCTGCCGCCTTTTTCCACCAATCCGTTACACGCTGCCAAATCCCGTTAGGGGCTTGCTGCTCCACAGCGGGCGCGGCAGCCCCCGCCCGCAAAACTTCCCAATCAGGGGTTTGTTTTTCATCTTCGGGGCGAGTATCGTCACTCATTACCACTCCTCCAACCATAACGGGGTATCAGGGGAAATCTTTGTCCACGGAATACCTATCATGCTTTCAAGGTCGGTCGCCACACCGTGCAGCCCCTCCCGTTTGCAATCGCCCACCAGCAGGGCGCGGCGCTGGGTTGTACCGGTGCAAAGAGCAACCTTGCCGCCATTGGCTGCGGCGTTGTTCTGCCACTTCGCCCCGCGGTCTTTCTTTCCCAATTCCACCTCTACGAAAAGCCGCTGCCCTTCACGCTCTACGGCAATATCGGGCGGCGTGGCGTTATCGGGAAGCGAAGGCATGATTTCCGTTTTCCAGCCCCGCAAACGGGCGTGCAAGGCGAACAGCAGCACGGCTACCGTGTGCTCTGGGAAACGCTCGCCTTCATGCAGGCGGATAAGCCGCTCCCACTCGTTTTCAACAGGCGGCTTGCCGAACAGAATTTCGGCCAGCGCGCGCCCGTTGTCTCCCAAACGCACCAGCGCGAGGCGCGTCGCCGGGGATTTCAGGCGCAGGGTTTCTGCTTCCAGAAGCCCCTTTTGCAGCATGTCGTCAAACAGCCTGCGGACGCTGCCGCTGCGGGGTTTCAGGTCGTTTGCCTGGGCGACCAGCAAGTCAATTTCAGGGCGAATGCTCAACCCAAGCACGGCCACCGCAAACAGGATTTGCGCCTGGCGCTTGCGCTGGTTGGCGTTCGCGGGGAACAAACCCCGCTGGGCTATTGGTACAGCAGAACGGGAAGGCAGTTTCAACTCGGCGACCATCTGCGCCCAGGTTTGATAAAGCCCTTGTGTCGGGGACGGTGCGGGGGGTGCAGGCTGCACGCTTGCGGCAGGCGGCGCCGCAGCAAGTTTAGGCTTGGTTTCTTTCTTGGTTTCTTTTTGGCTGCGCGCCTGCGCCTTGTCGCGCTCGCGGCGCGCTTTTTTCAGTTCGGCTTGCAGGTCGGCCACCTGCCGCCGCAACCGCTCAATTTCCTGACGGGCTGCATTGAGTTCCTGGGCGCTTGCGCCCTTTTTCCCTTCCCCCCATTGCTTCCCCTGCTGGGTTTGCGGCAACGCCCCTTCAAAAAAGGCGCGCCATTGAGCAGGGCCCCACCCCTTCGGGATGGTGGGGTCGTCATGGCGCAGGGCGTCCAGATGTTCAGCAAGGCCGGCGCGGTGTGCAATGTCTTCCAGCAGCGCGCGGTACAGGCGCAATTGCCCCTCTAACGCCAGGCGTAAATCGCGCTCCGCTTCCAGCGCCGTTTGCTGCAAACGCTGGGCGACAACCACGGCATCACTCATCCCGAAGCCTCGCCAAAGCATCGTTTACCGCCTCCACAGCGTTTTTCTTGCTTCCAACACCGCTTACCCAATCCATAATTGCCTGCGCTGCATCTGCTACGGCTGCCCGGCGGCCAGCCAGGACGGGCAAGCCCTCATCGCCCTGTACCCGTTTCAGGATTTCCTCGGCTTTCCATGCGGTTTCAATTGTGGGTTGACCATCCACCAGGGCGGCAAGGGTTTGACCATCTTCCCGCAATGCAGCCAGTTCGCGGCTGTACTCGCGCTGAACAGCCATAAAACGCCAGTCGCGCCACGTGAGCACATGCGGCGGGTTGGGCGTTACAGCGCGCCCCAGCGCGCCCAAAGCAACCAGGGCGACAATCACAACGAATATCGCCGCCAGCCAAACGCCGTTGCCTTCAAGTTCCAGTTCAATCTCCATGCAAGCCTCACCTGTGGGTCGGCGGCAGCCCGGCCTTCGTGACCGCGGCCCCCGCGCGGGCTGCTTCAAGGCAAACGGTTCAGCGCCAGCAGCACGCCAGCGAATAGCCGTTGTGTCTTGACCGCAAGCAACCGACCCAAATAGGTTTCAAACGCCAGCCAAATCAGGCTGACCCATACCGCAGCGCCAAAGGCGTTTGTTTTTCGCATGGCACACCGTCCTTTGTGTCGTAGTGAACGAAACAAAGGGCACGTTGTGCTGCGTGCACACCGCAGCCCCGCGGGTGCGCCGCGGTGTGCTGCGCCTTTGACGCTGCAGATTATGGCTGTAAAGGTACAGGGTTGAAAAGCGCCTCAACCGTTGTTTCGTACTGCAACGGTATCGCGGCGCGGACACCCCAGACGCGATACTCGGCTGCGCCTGTACAGGTCACGTTGACGCCCCGCCCATCTGCTGCTTTTGTAACCTTTGCATCAAACGAAGGGAAAGAGATCACGCCATTGTGATACATCTCTCTGGTTGCCAAACGCAACCATGAGCCGCCAATGCGTTTCACGGTCGCTGCAATAACCAAAGTGTCGCCATGCTCACGATAGCGCGGCAGGTCGGCTTGCTGCGCCCCCGTCAGGCATCCCGTGTTCACGGCATTACGCATCACGTGTACCGTTTGCACCAGGCGCACGCTGTTGACCAGCGCCAAAATCATTGGCGGGATTGCCAGCATGAACACAGCCACCCACACCATTGAGCCGCCTGAGCCGCCGCGGGGGGAAAGCCACTGCTTCCGCATTACCATCCCTCTTTCCGAAAGTAACTTACCGCGCGCCCGTGAAGGGTTGGCGGCGTCTTCACGCCGAACATGGCGGCAAGGCCGCGGAACCAGTTAGGCACGTCGTAGGTCACGGTGACTGTAACCCGCTCCCCGCGCCTGGCGGGGGCGGTTGCGGCAACATGAAACTGCGCGCCGATGGGCAGTTTCTTTAGCCTGCTCTGGGCTGCGGTGACGGCCACGGCTTGCTGGTTGGCCTGCGCCACGGTTGCCCGCCGCGCGGCGTACTCCGCAGCGTTTGACGCAGAAACCCCGGCAAGCCCGTACAGGAACACATTGAGCATTGCCAGGGTCACAAGCAGCAGGATGGGGAGCGTGAGCGCGTCTTCAATCAGACGCGCTCGCTCGTCTCTAAAAAACCTCATACGCCCCTCCGTCAGGGCATGGCGTCCAGTACCTGCTGGAACACATTGGCGACTTTGGGGCCAAGTTGAATGATCACCGCGATAACGGCAATCACCGCGCCGGCAATGTAAAGGCCATCTTCCACAAAGCGGGCGCGCACATCGCGGTAAAGGCGGGAAACGGTGTTAGCAAACATAAAGCACCTCCGAAGAAAAGTTGGACGGTTAAAACAAAAAAGCCCGCCCTTTTTCGGGCGAGCCTTTACAGGCACACTACGCCCAGGGCAGACGCTTTGATTATATGCAGAGCAATGAGGGTTGTCAAGAGAAAAACGGCAGCAAACATCCCAACGACTGCGGGCGTGTGGTCTTCAAGGGTGCGCTTTTTCCACACAACGGCCAGCCCCACCGCGCCAACGAGGGACAGGTAGCCATGCCACGGGGAAAACAGGGTAAGCGCCAGCCCAATTTTGACATCCGCCCCACCCATTGCATCGCGCGCCCACAACACCAGATACCCTACCAGCAACACCACCCCCACGACCTGCCAATGCCCGCACCACACGCGCAGCCCCAACAATGCCGCCAATGGCGGCATTGTCCAGCCATTAGGCACGGTGCGCGTGCGCCAATCCCACGCGGCGCATACGGCTAACCACGCCACAACAAGCCACAACCACACCATACTTACATCCCGCTCAGTGCCGCCAGTGCGGGCAACAGATTGACCAGCAAAATCAAGCCCACGAAGGGGAAAAAGAAAAACAGGGCAATCACCGGCCAAATGCGGCTATCCAGTTGCTCTATTCGCCGCTCTATCATGGCCTGATACTCATCTGCAAGGCTTTGAGCGACGCCGCTCATCAATGCCGCGCCCTCAACGCCCTTGACGGCCACTGCATTGAGTTGGCGCGCAAATACCGCCAGTTGCGGCACGCCTTCACGGGTAAACACTTCCACCAGCGCGCCTCGCACGGGGGAATGCACATCGGCGAACAGGGGGCGGCCTGTCTCCCGCGAAAACGTCATGGCATCCGCGAGTAGCCCCGCCAGAGGGCCGGGGAGCACCGCGGCGCGGCGCACGGCCTCATCCGCTGGCGTGCCCGCGGCGAGTTCGGAAGCGACCACCGCGGCCACCGCTGGAAGGTCTCGCGTGGTTCTGTCCCGCGCGTCTTCCGCTGCGCTGTAAAGGCGCACCCACGGAATGGCTATGCCGATTACCGGCAGCAGCCAGGTTACAGGGGCGCTCATCATCACAGCCAGAGCGAAACCAAACAGGCCAAACCCCAGCGATTGCACGGCAAAATTTCCCAGCCGTTTATCCTGAAAGCGTCCATTGCGCTGCGCCCAGTGCAAACGCCGCTCCCACTCATCCAGCGACATCACCTTGCCAAACAGCCCTAACGCGCGCCGCTCGGCGCCGGAAGGCGCGGCGTCTTCACCGCCCGCGGCGCGGTAGTCCAGCAAGTGGCCGTAGCCTTCCGACATGGACACCGCCCAGCGCGCGCCGTAGTAACCTGCCACAGCTAACGCCGCAGCAGCCAGCAGAATGCCCAACAGGCTCAAAACGGTACTTATCATTGCAGCACCTCGTCCATCATGGACTGTAACAGCATCCAGCCCGCAGCAGCCAGCACCGCCAGCCCCAGCAAACCAAACCGCCCAACGGCGGTATTGAATTGCTGGGGCTGCACCTTCACCGTAAAGGCCACTGCGCCGCCCAGAACAAGCAAAATCACCCGCAAGGTGCTCCGCGCGCCGTCAATCTCCGACTGCGCGCGGTTGCGAGCGCGCAAAATGCGCGCCTGGTTCTCCGCCGCCTGCCTGAACGCGGCGGCAAACTGCGCCCCGCCCGTCTCCCACAGGCGGCCAATCTCCACCACAGCCAAAAGCAGGGTCGGAGAAATCGCCTGCGCTTCTGCGCGCATGGTTTCAAAGCCCTTGCGCCCATGCAGGCGCAGCTCACTGATAAACCGCTGCATCCATGCCCGCAGCGCGCCTTTCTCATCCAGCGCAGCGGTAGTTTCATCCAGCGCGTCAAGCACGTTGGGCGTGACCTGTATCATGCTGCCCAATGTTCGCAAAAAGGTGGGCATCTCCGCCTCAATGCTTCGCACGGTCTTCCGCCACCTCCCGCCAATCCACGAATTGAGGCCGGCGTAAGCCAGCGCGAAACCCAAACCGAGGCTCACCCACCCCGGCAAACCAAACGCAGCCAGCACGCCAGCAAGCACAACGCCTGTCCCGCTGCCTATGGCGTGATAGACGGTAGTTTCCCTGCCTGCCGCCCACCCGCCTAACGCAAGGCGAATTTTGTGCTCCTGACTGCCCACGGGCACAGGGGCGACCTCATCTTGCGCCGCGCTGTAAAAAGTTTCCAACGCTTGCACCGAAGACGCTCGGCGCACAATCTCCTGGGCTGCAAAATAGCCCATCGCCGCCAGCGCGCCAGCAGCCAGCAGCGCCCCAAGCATGTTCAGCATCATGCGCCTCCTACGGAACAGTAACCGTGGCGGGAATGTAAACGCAATCGTCTAATACGGCTGGGTCGGTATCCTCGCTGAACGGTTGCCCGCACAGGCCGACTTCACCGCGCCAGGCCGCCGATACAAAACTTTTCATTGTGAACACAGCGGCCTGGGTCTCCCCGGGGGAGATGTAGATACAGTCGTCAAAAACGGCGCCCTGCTCATACGCGCCGCCTTCAACCCAGTAATTCCAGCCTGGGGGCGACACCAGCGCGTCGTGCTCCAAAATGCTCGCGAGGTCGCCGCGGAAGTTGATAGCGCACACATGGACGGTATCCCCGCCGGTGTTCGTTATCTCAACCCTGACGGGGAAAGGCTGTCCTTTGGTGGGCGGCGCGTACTTCACCGCGACTTTGAGGCGGGCAATATACCCATCCCCACCACCGGAAGGCGCGGGGGGCGTAGGGCGGTTGTTGTTGGGCACATAGCCGCCGTTATCGTTAGGTACATAGCCCCCGCCCCCGTTGTTGGGGGGCGCGAGGGTAGGCATCACGTCGCCCCCCGCTTGCGCGGTGACCGTGGCAATCACGGCATCTTTGACGCGGTAGCCCACAAGCCCCGCACAGGCGCAGGAAGCCAGCAGGAACACGGCCAGCAAGACAAGGCCAATGACAAGCCACGTGTTTTTCTTTCGCGGCGGCGCGGGGGGAGGTGTAGGAACGCTATTCGGGGGAACGTGCCAGGCGGTCATGGTCTTCTGCTCCTTTCGTGTTGTTGTGTGTTAGTCGCCGAGCAAACGGCGCTGAACAGGCTCTAAAGCGGTTTGCTGTGCGCCGTATTCGTACAGGGTTCGCAGGCGCACGTCACCGCCTTTCATCGTTTCACCCAATTCCCAAACGCCCATGATGCGGCGCTTCCCGTCCTTCCAGTCCAGATAAAGCATGACATCCACGGCCAGGGTCAAAGTGCCCTTTGTCCCCGACCGGCCAATGCCTAAATCCTGATAAACCAGTTCTTCCATCGTTTGCACGGCGGCCTTTGCGCCGTAGGCGTGAATACTGGTCAGGCCGGGGTGCCCGGACAATTGGGCGCGCAGCAGGTTCATCACGTCCACCCCGCGGCGTACCTCGCCCACGATAAGCCAGTCGGGACGCATCCGCAGGGCATCGGCCAGGGCGTCCGAAATGTGGTAAGCCTGCTTGGAGCGCCTTTCCGCCCATGACGGGCTGAAAGGTTCAATGGTCGTGACGTTGGGGTGGTCTAAAAAGATTTCTTCGGGGTCTTCCACCTTCACGATACGGGCGTCGCGGGGAATGCCATCACACAAGGCGGAAAGGGTGGTGGTCTTGCCCATGTTCGTGCCGCCAATCGCCATAATGCGCGCCTTCCGCCCCACCAGTTCCACCAGCCCCTTTATCACGCCTTCCGGGGCGACCTCCCAATCTATCAGGTCTTGGGGCGTAATCCGCCGAGGGTAGAACAGGCGGACGGTGATTGAGGGATAGCCGCTCCCCACCAGTAGGATGGGGTGCAGGATTTTGACACGCGCTCCGCCAAAGCCAATATCTTCCTGCCTGGGGATACGCGCGTTGATGGTGGGGTTGGCAACGGAAAACTGCTGCCCCGCCATGCCAGCCAGCGCCTCGGCCACCCGCAGGGCTTCTTCAAGACTGGGGCGGTAGTCCAGCATGTCGGGATAACGCTTTTCGCGGCGCTGCACGAACAGACTGCCGTCGGGGTTGAGCATGATTTCGCTGTACTGGTCGGGGCGCAGCAGCCCGTCCAGAAAGCCCAGCCCGCTTACCCGTGAAACAACCTCATCCACCAGCGCGGCAATCTGGGCGTCGTTAGTCGTCCAGCCCAAATTGCCCAGGGCCTGAAGCACCGCCTGGCGAGCGCGGGCGCGCAGTTTGCGCCGGTCACGGGTCAGGTCGCCGGAGATATCGCGCAATGTTTGAATGGCGCTATTGACGACGCGCCGCTGCTGCTCATCGTTTAAGCCTGCTACAAGGGACTGCCACACGGTACACCTCCCTTACAGCGGCAAGCGGATACGCACCCGCTTCCCGCCAGCAGGGGCAGGAACGGCGGGGGCAGCCGTCAACATGCCAAAAATATCAGCAGCCAGGGTTTCAATGCCGTTCCGCAGGGGTTCCGAAACCAGATAAGGCCAGTCGGCGCGGTCTTGCGCCTGCCCCACCGCAATGTGGTCAGGGATAACCGCCGTCACCGGCGGAAATTGCGCCTGCTGGTTGTTCTGCGTCAGGTAGCGGTTTGCCAGATTTTGCCATTGCTGGGGGTCAAGCCGTCCACCGGCGCGGTTGACCACAATTCGCACCGTGGACGGGTGTAAAAGGTTCTCCACCGCCATCCGCTCCACCACGGTGCGGTAGCCTTCCACGGTACGCATCACGCCCTCAACCGAGGGACGCCCCACCAGCACCAGCATATTGAGGGCGGCCAGCGCGGAGGCAGCCTGTATCGAGGGGGGAAGGTCAAAGATAATGGCGGCATAGCCCAGCCTGATAGCCTGGTCAGCCAGCGCGCGCAGGGAATTGGGCGCATCCGAAGGCGTGCCCAAAGCCTGCGCCGAGGTGAGCAGGTCGGGAAAGCCTGCCAGTACGTCTACAGTATCCCGCTTCTGGATAGACGCTTTTAGCCCTTCCTGCGCAGGGTTCGCCCGCCATGTGGTGATATTGGGCGTGGGCTTCAAGCCCAAAATCAGGGGCAAATCATCGGGCGCGCCCAACCCCACAAGCAGGGTCGGGATGCCGCGCCGCGCGGCGGCAAAAGCCAGGTTGGAAGCGATGGTCGTCTTCCCTGCCCCGCCTATCAGGCTCCAAACGCCCACCAGCCGCACGGGGACAACCTGACGCCCGCCCGTTCCCATACCTGCGGGCACGCCCCAACCGTTCCCATTGCCCGCGGCGGCTTGCAGGGCTTCCACGTCAGCCAAAATCGTGCGTACCAGTTCCACCAGGTTGACGGTATCCCGATAAAAGCGGATGTTCTCCCGCCCTGCAAACGCGCTCTGGACGGCCTGAAAATCCTCATCGGGCACTTGGGCAGGGAAAACCACATACACCAGCGGCACGCGCACGGTATTGAGCAGCGCGACAAGGTCATTCGGTCCCTGCGTAATCATGGGGTCAAGCAAAAGCGCCTGGGGGTTGGTTGCCAGTTTTGCCGCCAAATCCTCTTTGGTCAGGGCGCGGGCAACCACCCGCAAACGCGGTTCATTGGCAAGCACGCCATACCACATATCGGCCACCTGCGGCGTGCCCGCAAGGGCAACGGTCGCCGCGTCCGCGGCCTGCGCCATGTTCTGCGTCCAGGTATCGGCCATTGGTCACGCTCCTACGGCATGGGGGTCGGGGTGGGTGTCGGCGTCACGTCAGGCGTAATCACCAAATCGGGCAGCAGCAGCCCCGAAGACGTCAGCGGTTGGGCTTGCGCGGGCGTCAGGTACAGGCTCAATTTGGCGTTGGACTGGTCAAGCGCGCTCAACAGTTCCACCGCGTTGACGTTGCGGGTTTCCACCGGCAGTCCCAGGTCGGAAAAGTCATAGACAATCGCCTGCGCTGCGATGGGGACGGCCAGCACGACCACCCCTTCGGGCGCCTGCGAGTTCAGACCTGCGCCCATGCCGGTGTCGTCTTCCGTTTCCTCGGCGGGCGAGGGCGCCTGAAAGTCAGGGGAAACATAAATCACCCGCAGGTTTTCCACGGTGGCTTTCGCGTACGCTACGCCCCCGCTTCCGTTGAGCACCATCGTGACGCCCACACGGTCGCCAGGTTCCAGCAGGCCCGCGATGCCGCTGCTCAACGATACCTTCACGGCCACCGCGCGCTCATTGGGCGCTAATTGCTGGGCAAGGTCGGGCAATCCACCCAGTGCGTTAGCCGTAATGACATCGCCCGCCATGCGCGGAACGGCTAACGTTTGCCCTACCGCAGCGGTAGGGTCGGTGTATGCGCCTTCGGGGGCGTTGGACACTTTGGCAACCGTCAGGTCGCCGTCTGTGAGGGTGTGCCCCGCGGGAAGGTCATGGGCAGCCACAACCACCTTTTGGGTCTTGCCAGCCAGCGCAAGGCCGGAAGCCAGTGCGAGGCCAATCAGGAACAGAATGCCAGCAACGATAAAGGGGATTGCTTTTTTCATGGGTCAATGCTCCTCCGCAAGTTTCAGGGTTGCCACAATGCCTGTGGCTTCTGCAAGGGTTTGTAACCGCCAATCGGTTACATCACCCTCCTGGTCGGTGACAAGCACCAGAACAGGGACGGAATGCAAAACATCTTCCTGTTGTTCGCTTGCCGGAATAGCAAGCAGGTGGGAAACAAGGCGAATAAGGCTCTCTCGCGGGTCGTTCATGGTTCTTTTTCTCCTGCGGGGGTTGGTGTCGGGGTTGCCGTGGGCAACATCCACGCAGGCGTAACCGCCCACCACCCCGCGGTGGGCGCGGGTGCAGGCGCGCCAGTCTCAACGGTTGGCGCGCGCCAAGCCGTATGTGTGGGCGTCACCGGCGGCTGCACATGCAGCAGCGCCACGGCTGCCCCTGCAACTGCCAAAAGCAGCAGCGCAACGAAAACCACGATGAGGACTGCCCGCCAGGTCTTCGTCATAGCGTAACCCTCCCCAATTGCTTTGCAAGGTCGTCATCCGTTGGCTCTGGCACATCCAGAAGCAACGGGCGAAAGAGGAAAGTTTGCGTTTCCCGCCGCTCAAAGGCGTATGACAAACGCCCCAACATCATCGCCACGGAAAGGTCGGAAAGGATGCGGCGCATTTCGTTATCCTGAAAGCCCACTTCCGTGAAGCCCAGCAGGGAAAGCACCTGCTTTTTGTCTTCGGGGTCGGTGATGCGCCCGATGAACGCATTGGGGCAGGAATGCAGTACGCCCACGGGAAGCAGGGCGGGGTTTTGCACTGCAAAGCCGAAAAAGATTTTGTACTTGCGGCTATCCCGCACCATAATGTCGTAACTCTCGGCCAGCGATTGGACGTTGTCCTCTTTGTTGCCCGATGCCGAAAGGCCGGAAAAAACCACGTTGGCTTCCTCGTAGAACATGAACATTGGTGCGGTGTTCATCTGCCGCTGCCTGCGGTTGACGCGGTCGTAATAGAACAC
>WGAD01000266.1 GCA_015489255.1 Anaerolineales bacterium
CATAATCGAAGGTGCGATCGGGAAGCGCCTTGAGAGCGGCAAAGGCATCTACCCGGCGGACTTCGGCGCGGGCGGCCAGGCGGGTGCGCTTTAGGTTTTCGTGGATGGTCTGGATGGGCAGGCGGTGCCGATCGGTGAAGCGGACGAAATCGGCGCCCCGGCTGAGGGCCTCGATGCCTACGGCGCCGGTGCCGGCGAAGAGATCCCACCAGGAAGAGCCGGGCACGTCGGCGCCCAGGATGTTGAACAAGGCCTCTTTCACCCGATCGGTGATCGGGCGGGTGGTCTGGCCGGGGACGGATTTTAGAGAAATGCCTTTGGCACTGCCGCTGATGACGCGCATGGGGAATACCTCCGGGGCTGCCGCCTGGCGGGGCGGTGTGGATGCGGTTACTTCAGGTCGGCCAACAATTGCTGGATGGTTTCTTCTTCGTCGCGGCGGGCGGTGAAGTAATCGTCCATGAAGGCGGACCGGCGCAGGCGGAGCGCCATCGGCGCCACGACCTGTAAATCGGCGGCGGTGACCTCGGTGCGGGCGTCGGCGGCGGCGTAGGCGCGGGCGGCCTCGAACCAGGCGATCTCGGCGCGCAGGGAGTCGATGCCCATTTCCTGGGTGCGGGCGATGGCTTCGGTTGCCAGGTCATCGGGTAGGGTGACCTGCGGCAGGCGGTCGCGGGCGGCCTGCACTTCCGCGGCGGCGGCGGCCAGATCTGCGGCGTATTGGCGCAAAAAGGCGTGCGGGCTTTCCCGGTAGGCGCGCACGCGGCGATAGGCTTCCAACCGCTCGGCGGCGTTTTGCAGGCCGCGCACCAAGACGCGCAAACCAAAGCGATCTAGAATTTGCGGGCGGAGACGCCCTTCTTCCGGGTTCATGGAGCCGATGAGGGTGAAACGCGTGTGATAGGTGGCGCTGAACGTCCCGCGGCGGACGGTGTAGACGCCCTGGGCTGCAGCGTCCAGGATGGCATCTACAATTTCATTGGGCAGGAGGTTGATTTCATCAATATACAGCAGGTTGCGGTCGGCCTGGGCCAGCAGGCCACGGCGCACACGCATTCGTTCGTGCAAGCCCTCGCGGCGATCTACTGAGCCGACGACATCGTCCAGGGTGGCGTTGAGCGGCAGTTCCACCAGGCGGACGCGATCGCGGGCTGTCAGCGGGCGGCCTTCGCCGTACTTCTTGGCGCAAGCGGGACAAACGGCGTCCATGCCGCCGTGTTCGACCTCTTCTTCCGTGCAGCCATAGACGCAGAGGCTGCGGCGGGTGGCGGGCAGCAAATCGAGCAGGGCGCGGACGGCGGTCGTCTTGGCCGTGCCGCGCGTGCCAATGAGCAAGATGCCGCCGATGTGGGGGTTGATGACGCCCAGCAGAAGCGCCAGTTTCATTTCACGCTGGCCGACGATGGAAAGGAAGGGGAAGGGGGTTCGGTCAGCCAGCAAGCTCTCTTCGGGCGTCAGCGGCGGCAGGTTTTTGCCGGAGACGTGATCCAGCAGCTCTTGCAAGGTGCGGAAGGGATGCCCGATGGGGTCTTTTTCCGCTTCGGGAGAAGGGGCGGAGGTGGTCATGGGTTGCGCTTCCGTTGTGCCAGGCGGGCCTGCTGGCGTTGCTGGGCGGCGGCCAGGCGTTGGCGGTCGCTTTCCGTTTCCGCCAGCAGGGGCGGAACGCGGGCCGGCTGGCCGTCTTCATCCAGGGCAACGTACACCAGGTAAGCCGTATTGGTGTGCACTTGTTCTCCGGTCAGCGGGTTTTCGGCCACCACACGAACTTCGGCTTCCATGGAGGTGCGGCCAGCATAGGTGACTTCTGCAGTCAGGGTGACCAGGTCGCCGATGCGGATGGGTTGGTGGAATTGCATCTGATCGATGGCCACGGTCACCACGCGATGGTTGGCGTGCCGCATACAGGCCAGGGCGCCGGCTTCATCGACCAGTTTCATGATCCAGCCGCCGTGAACGTTGCCGTGGTTGTTGGCATGCTCGGGCTGCATCAACTGAGCAATGGCGATGCGCGAGGCGCGCATGGGTTTGGGCGCAGGTTCGTTCACCGGGGGCCTCCTTGCTAGTCCATATCGGGGCGCAGTTCGCCCATGTCGAGGGTGTGCAGACGTTCCGGCTCCTCTTCCAGCACGTCCACGGTCTGTCTC
>WGAD01000267.1 GCA_015489255.1 Anaerolineales bacterium
CACGGGTCAGGCCTTGGGCCAATGACGAAGTCGGTGAACTGGCGCGGGCTTTCAACCAGATGGGCGCTGACCTTTCACGCCTGAACGAATTACGAGCCGAACGCGAAGCCTTGCGCCAGCAGCTGCTGGAAGGCATCATCAACGCCCAGGAAGAGGAACGCCGCCGCATCGCCCGCGAACTGCACGACAGCGCATCTCAAAGCCTGACTTCGCTCAAGGTTGGTCTGCGGATGCTGGAAAACGCGGTGGAGGGCTCCTTGCGGCCGCAAATACACAATCTCTATCAAGTAGCCAGCCATACATTGGAAGACATCCATAATCTGGCCGTGCAACTGCGCCCGATTATGCTCGACGACCTTGGCTTGGTAGCCGCTCTCAATCGCCTGGTGGAAGAATGGCAAACGTTTTACCACGTCCCTGTAGACATGTTCATCCGTCTGGGCGATGAACGTCTGCCCAACGAAATTGAGGTGGTGCTCTATCGCGTGATTCAAGAAAGCCTGACCAACGTCGCGCGGCACGCGCAGGCCCACCACGTCAGCATTCTGTTGGAACGCCGCGGAGCGGAAGTCCGAGCCATTATCGAAGATGACGGCATTGGATTTGACCGCCCCAAAGTTCACAGCGGCAAACATCTCGGCTTATTGGGCATGCGCGAGCGCGTGGAACTGGTCGGTGGGCAATTTTCAGTCGAAACCGCCCCCAATCAAGGCACCAGCATCTACATCCGCATTCCCTTACCTACAGGAGCGCAGAAATGAGCTCGATTCGTGTTGTTCTTGCTGACGACCATGCCGTTTTGCGTAGCGGCCTGCGGTTGTTGCTCTCCCAGGCCGGGCATATTGAAGTGGTAGGTGAAGCCGAAAGCGGGACCGACACTATTCGGCAAGTGGAAACCCTGCAACCTGATCTGGTATTGCTGGATATTTCCATGCCACGCCTCGGCGGGTTGGATGCACTGCCCACCTTGAAAAAAGTAGCACCACAAACCCGCATCTTGGTGCTGACCATGCACAACGACCCAGAGCACCTGCAATCGGCGCTCAAAAAAGGCGCCTCGGGTTATTTGCCCAAACAGGCTGCGGACAATGAACTGCTGCACGCCATTGAGGCTGTGATGCGTGGCGAAGTGTATGTTCACTCGTCACTGACCCGGCACCTGCTAGGCAACATGTTGCCGGTCAGCTCAGAGAGCCAGGCAGACGCTTGGGACACGCTCAGCAATCGTGAACGCAACGTGTTACGCCTGGTGGCCCTGGGGCACACGAGCGCGGAAATTGGCGAACTGCTCTCAATCAGCGCCAAGACAGTGGATACTTACCGTGCCCGTGGCATGGACAAACTGGGAATAAAAACCCGCGCTGCACTTGTGCGCTTTGCCCTCGAGCGCGGTATTCTCAACCCAAATGAATAGCCCAAAGTCCGCAGGGGTAAACGCTTTTGGGCAAGCAAGGGCGTTAGCAAGCGGCGATTTCATACCATCGCCAGGGCGCAGACAATTTGGAACTGTTCGGGCGGGAGGCCAAGCTGTTGGGCCCACCGGTTGCGCGCCTTCTCAATCCATTCATCGAAGCGGTCATCCGATGGGTAGCGGTCAAAGTCTGCTTTGGGGGTTTCGGGGGGGCAGCGAATGGCGTTCATGACTTCATCGCGCCGAAAGCTTTCGGGCAGGGGGGCGCCGTTGGCGTCCGCCAAGACGGTATCCAGGCGGCTGCGGCCACGACGCAGCAACAAGAACAGGCGTTTTTTGCCCCCGTTGGTTGCTTTGGCGCTGCGGATGCCAGCGGGCAAGCCCAAAATCTCATCCCGATTTGCAATGACAGCTAGATCTTTGTAAAACATGCTGGTAGACAGAGCGTCTACGGTTTCGATGAATTTCAGCACGTCATCCAGGTTCATGTCGTCGGCGTCTTTGCCGTCCAGGTACAACTGGCGACCCAAGGCTTCCATTTCAAATTCGCGCTCCATGTTCTGTTGCTGGCTGGTTTCATGGACCATCACCGGAATTTGGGCGAGCGAACGGTGTTGCTGGCTGCGCTGGTGCAAGCGGTCTTTCCATTTGCGGGCGTGGCGGATGCGTTCGTGATCCATGGTTGAGGGAACAAAATTATACACGGTCACATTCCGTGGCGTTGTCCAGGGGCGCAAAATACGTCCCATGCGCTGCGCCAGTTGTAACACCGTCCAGGGCATGTCGTAATTCACCAAAATGGAGGCATCCTGCAAATTGAAACCCTCGGCGATGGCGCGGGTGGCCACCAGCACGCGGATTTCTTGCGCCGGGTTTTGTTTTTCCGGCGGCACTTCGTTGGCAATGGGCGCGAAGCGTTGCAATATCTGATCCAGGTTGGGCGCGTCTACGGTGGTGGCGATGGAAATTTTGGGCAGCAATGTTTGCAACCCTTCTTTTACATACTTGGCCGTTTCAACGTATTCACAAAAAACAACGACTTTTTGTCGGGGGTGGCTGCGGATGATAGCCGCCAGTTTTTTGAGCTTTTCATCCCGTTCAGTACGCTGGGCTTGCCTGACCAGTTTGCGCCGGTTTCGTATGAATTGTTTCAGTTCTTCAGGCTGTGCAAAATCGTAGTTGTACCCATTGTTTTCCATTTTTTGACAGATGTGCGCCACCTGCGCCGGCGAGGAACAAAACTGGTGCAGAAACAGCGCCTCTTGAAGCGGTTGCCGCACGCCTTGCGTTTTGGGAAGTTCCAGCGGGAGCGCGGCCTGCGCTTTTGCCTGGCGACGCTCCACTCGCTTGTACAGCAATTTGCTTTCCAGCAAATCGGCGAAGAAGTCATCGAAGGGGTTGGGGTAACGCACGGTTTCCAGGCGGATGCGGCGGGGAAAGTAGCGTTTTTCCTCGCCAAAGCGGATGAAGTCATTGCCATCTGCATCTTTTTCGCCAAAGTGATGCACCACATCTGGCGTAGTCAGCACGGTGCAGGGAGGAAGCTCGGCCAGGTCTGCCAGGCGCTGCACGCGCCAGCTTTTGGCTTCGACGTCCAACCCTAATTGGGTGGTCATTTTCTGCCTGGGGGGCGGCAGAAGGTTCAACTGGCTGTCCACTTCTGAAAGGTCTTTGCCGTAGGGGGTGGCCGTTTGCAAGAGCACCCTGGCGCCGCTTTCGCGGACAGCCTTCTGGATGCGGGCATTGCTGATCCGCAGCGCCCCGCCGGTGTTTTCTTCATTGCGCAAGCGGTGGGATTCATCCAGGATGATGAGCGTTTGTTCATCCACTTGTTTGAGTTCGTGGAGCAAAATGGGCAGGTTGGAATCGCGGGTTTGATCGTCGGTGGTCAGGGTGAAATAGGAAAACTCCACGCTGGGGATACGCGCCGCGCGCATCCAGCGGCGCCAGACCTCGCGCAAACCAGCCGGGCTGATGACAATGGCGGTTTCGATTTCGCCTTGCATACGCAGGTAGGCGGCAACATGGGCGGCGATAATCGTTTTCCCCAAACCGGTTGAGGCAATCAGAAAGGCCCCGTCGTGTTCCAGCAAAGCGCGCAACACGCTGGAAACCACCCCTTTTTGGTATTCTGCCAAAGGTGGAAGTGCGCCGGGAGCGTCTTCATCGGGCAAACCGTAAAGTTCCAGCAGCGCGCGGGCGTAGATGACATAGGGGTCGTAAGCCGCCAACCAGGCGCGCAAAGCCCGGATCAAATCCGCGGTGATGGAGTGGGCTTGCTCAAAATAGGCGTCAAATCGTTCGACGAAGAAGGCGACATCATCCGGGTCGGTGACGGTGATGCCGGCCTCCCGGCTGACGCACAGCCCGTGATGCGAGAAATTGGCCGAAGTAACGACGGCTGCCTGCCGATCTGCAATGTAGAGTTTGGCGTGATGGTACAGGTAACGGGCATCCAGCCAGGGACTTGGGGCGTCTGGCGTCTCGCCGACGGCGACCGTCATCCAGCCGGCTTCCAGGGCGTCCAGCAGCTGGCGCATGGCGCGCGTGCGTTGCGGCTGCGTCCCGCGTGAAAGTTCTTCCGTGAATTCGGTGAGTACCAGTCGCACCCGGTCCGCTCCGCCTTCGGGGCGTCCAACCAGCAGGCGGACACGTTTTCCCTGCAAGGTGCTTTGTAGCGCCTGGTAGCCAGAACCCTCGAAGTAAGCCGTGGCGATGCGCACTTCTCTGGCGTTCTGAAGCGCATCTTGAATGGTGTGCAATGCCGCGCGGTTGCCGGAAAAGAAACGTTTTGCCATAATGCGTGTAGGCGCTCCTTGTCATAACCCCTTCAGGGATGTTGCTTTACATTATATGCGATTCCGAAAATATGGAGCATGATATGCCAAAATCCCCCCACAGTGGCCGTCTGTGGGGGGGGGCGGGGGCGCGCGGGGTTAGGGGGCGTCTGCGGGCAGGGTCAGCAGTTGTACGCTGTAGGGCGGGGCTTCGATGACCGCGCCGCTGGCGAAGGTTTGCACCGTTTCTGCCGCCTCGCTGACCATCTGCACCGCGACCGCGGTCGGCGCGCTGCCGTCCGCCAGGATGAGGCGGTAGGTGATGGCCTCCTCCGAGGGGTTGACGACCAGGATGGCGGTTTGCCCGGCTTCGTCCTGTCCGGCCAGCGTCCACAGGCCGCTTTCGGCGGAGGCGGTGAGGGCGAGTTTTTGCGGGTGGCGGGTCAGCTCGGCCCACAGGGAGAAGGCCAGCGCGATGGGTTTGGGTTGGCCGTCGGCGTAGAACATGCCGAAAAAGTGCGGCGCGTTGATGTCGGGGTCGGGGCCGCGGTAGAAGGTGGAGAGATCGACCCCTTGTTCTTGCAGGCCGATCCAGGCGGCGCTCAAGAGGGCGGCGCCGTTGGCGGTGTAGCGCAGGCTGGGGGCGTTGGCGGTGCGGCCTTGTCTTTCGGCGGTGTTCCACTCGGTGATGTGGCTTTCGGCCTCGGCGTAGCCGTATTCATCCAGCGCCTGGCGGTAGAACTGCGCTGCGCGGACGAAGTCGTCCGGGTCGTTGGCGTAGATATGCCAGGAGAGGAAATCCAGCGGCGCGCGGCGTTGCTGCATGCCGGCGAGGAAAGCGCGGGTGTAATTTTGCCCCTGAGGAGAGATGGCGCCTGCCGGCGTCAGCCCCGGGCCGCCCACTTTGAGATCGGGAAATTCGGCCTTGAGGGCGGTCGCGGTGGTGGCGAACAAGTCGAAGAAGGCTTCCTGGCTGCCATCCCAAAATTGCCGGTTGTCCGGCTCGTTCCAGATCTCCACATAGCGCAAGGGGCGGCCCGCTTCGGCGGCCATTTGCCGGTAATGGCGCACCACCTCGACCGCGGCCTGCACCCAGTTGGCCGGGTTGTCCGGCGCGCGGCGCGTCAGGCCGGGCACGTTCCACGAATCGCCCAGGCGCAAATACGGCTCGAAGCCGCCGTCCAGGATGGCGCGAAAGACCTCGTCGGAGGCGGTGAAGTCGTAGGAGGCCGGGGCGCGGGGGTCGGCGTTCTGGTCGGGGTACATCACCGCCATGTCCAGCGGGCCGTAGTAATCGTGGGTGCGGATCTGGGTCACCCCGATGCGCTGGTAGGCTTCGGTCAGGTCGGCGTTGGCGGGGTTGTTGCCGGCGGGGACGGGGCCGATGTTGACGCCCAGAAGCGGGCGGATGGTCTCGCCGGTCGGCGCGCCGAGGGTGAGGGTGAGATCGGCGCGGGGCGCAGCCGTGGCGGGAGAGGCGGGCGGCGTTGGACGGTCGGCCGGCGCCGGACCGATGGGGACGGCCTCGGATGGAGGCCTCTCG
>WGAD01000268.1 GCA_015489255.1 Anaerolineales bacterium
AACACGGAGAAGGGCAAAATAACTCTGTGTTCTCTGTGACTCCGTGAGAGGAGATTCACACAAAGGCACGGAGAACACGGAGAAGGGCAAAATAACTCTGTGTTCTCTGTGACTCCGTGAGAGGATGTTCACACAAAGACACGGAGAGCACGGAGAAAAACATCAAGTTACGCAATATACAGAAAAAAGGAGGGGAACGATGAACGAAAACGACATTGGCTCTATCATTGTGGACCAGGCCGTTCACTTGCATAAGGAATTGGGGCCGGGGCTTCTGGAGAGTGTGTATGAAATTCTGCTGGCCTATCGCTTGCGACAGACGGGGCTGAAAGTCCGGCGGCAGGTGCGGGTGCCCATAGAATTTGATGGCATCCAGTTCGATGAGGGCTTTCGCGCAGATTTAATCGTCAACGGGAAAGTGATCATTGAGTTGAAATCAGTGGAAAATGTCCATCCGGCGCACAAGAAACAGGTGTTGACGTATCTTAAACTGACCGGCTTGAAACTCGGCTACTTGTTAAATTTTGGGGCTCCAGTGATGAAGCAAGGCATTTACCGCATCATCAACGGCATCATCGAATAACCCCGTGTTCTCTGTGTCTTTGTGAGAAAAAATCATACAAAGACACGGAGAGCACGGAGCAGGTCCCTTTGTGTTCTCTGTGTCTCCGTGAGAAAAGATCACACAGAGACACGGAGAGCACGGAGAAATACCCAAAAACTCCGTGTTCTTTGTGACTCCGTGAGAGGAGATTTACACAAAGGCACGGAGAGCACGGAGAAGGATGATAAATGGCTGATGCTCATAGCCCACGCAATACGATCAAGCGGGCCACGCTGAAGTAAATTAACAAGCCGGTGGCATCCACGAGCGTGCTCATCACCGGGCCGGAAACGACCGTTGGATCAATTTTCAGTGCAGTTGCGATAATGGGCAAAAGCGATCCCATGCTGGTGGCCCAGAGCACCACCATGAAGATGGCGATGGCCACGGTCAGCGCTACGCCGGGCGAGACGTGCCACAAAATGGCGCGAATGTAGCCGAAAATCCCCATCCCGACGCCAATCAGCACGCCCACGCGGATTTCGTGCCACAATGTGCGAGAAGCGTCCTTGAGGTCGATATCGCCCACAGCCAGGGCACGGATGATGGTGTTGGTAGTTTGAGAACCCGCATTCCCACCGGTGCCAATTAGCAGGGGAATAAAAATTGAAAGAGACACCACCCTGGAAAGATCATCTTCAAAAAAACGTAAAACGGTGCCTGTCAAGCTCCCGGTCACAAAAAGCAGCATCAACCAACCAATGCGTTTTTTGAACAGCTCCCATGCGGAAGTCAGCAGGTAGGGCTGATCGAGCGGTTCGGTGCCGCCCAGCCGCTGGATGTCTTCGGTGGCTTCCTCTTCCAGCACGTCCAGCACGTCATCCACCGTGATCACACCCACGATGACCTGGCTCTCGTCTACCACGGGCAGTGCCAGAAGGTCGTAGCGGGACATGATACGCGCGGCCTCTTCCTGGTCGGCGCCTGCCTGGATGGATATCACGTCCGGGTCCATGATTTCATGCACCGGCGTGACGGGATCGCACGAGACCAGTTTGAGCAAGCTGACCACACCGCGCAGGCGGCGGTTTTCATCCACCACGAAGAAGTAGGAGATGTCGTCCTGTTCGGGATCCCATTGCCGGATGGCCTGCAGCGCTGCAGCGCAGGTCATCTCGCCCAGGAGCAGCAAAAACTCTGAGGTCATCAAGCCGCCGGCGCTGTCGTCTGGATGCAACAACAAAGGGCGGATCTCAGCGGCATCGTCCAATTGAGAAAGCAGCGTGCGGGCCTTGTCGGGCGCCATATCGCCCAGCAGGTCGGCGGCCTCGTCCGGCTCCATCTCTTCCACGATGTCTGCCAGCTTGTCCAGCGGGATGCTGGCTGCCACCTCGGCGGCTTCCTCGTCTTCCATCTCTTCGAGGATGTCTGCCGAGTCTTCGGGCGTCAATCGCTGTAAAATCAGGGCTTGTTCCTGGTCGTCCAGGCGTTCGAGCAAATCCGCCTGATCGGGCGAGCGCAGTTGCTGCACCAATTGCAACGCGGTGGGTAGGTCTTGAGTTTTCAGCGCGTGGCGAACAGCGTCCAGGAGACGGTCCATGTCCTGAATAGCCATCTGGCACCTCCTTGTTGTGCGGTCTGATACCCCCTCCCTGTGTGGCTATTCAGGGAAAGGGTTATGGCGATAAATCGGGCTTCTGTTTACTGGGGCCTGAATCTTCGTTCATTGCCTTCCTCAAATAAAGATAGATTGGCTCAACGCCAGCGTAAACAATTCCATTATAATTCGTTTGCAAAAATTCTGGAACGAGGAAGGAAAACATGCCCGATACTCCCACCGCCGCCTCACTTGCCCGACGCCGTCAGGTGTTGATCACAGGAGCGGCTGGCGGAATTGGCGCAGCCTGTGTACGTTTGTTTGCAGAACGCGGCTGGCAGGTGATCGGTTGGGACGTGCAGTCAGCCGGAGACGATTTTCCCGCTGATGGACACTTTGTCCAGGCCGACCTGGGTAGCGCCGCGGCGCTGCTGGATGCGTTTTCTCGCTTGCGAGATACGATCACGCACCTGGACGCGCTGGTCAACAACGCGGCTTTGCAAGTCGCTCGCCCGGCCTTGTCCACCTCAGTGGATGAATGGGACGCTGTCCAGGCAGTCAACTTGCGCGCACCCTTTTTGCTGGCCCAGCAAGCGCACCCGTTCCTTAAGGCAGCCGGCGGGGCGATCGTCAATGTGTCGTCTGTGCACGCCATCCAGACTTCGGCGAACATCGCGGCGTATGCGGCCAGTAAGGGCGGTTTGCTGGCCTTGACCCGTGCCCTGGCGATTGAATTTGCTGTGGATGGCATTCGGGTTAACGCCGTGCTGCCCGGCGCCGTCGATACGCCCATGCTGCGCGCCGGATTAGGGCGTGGACACTTGCAGGCGGCGGATGTGGAAGGTCAGCTGGCGCAACTGGCCGCCAAAACGGTCAACGGACGGGTGGCGCAGCCGGAAGAAATTGCCAGTGCCATTTACTTTCTGGCCGATAACGCCCAGTCCTCGTTCATGACCGGCCAGGCCCTGGTGGTCGATGGCGGCGCGACCGCCCGCCTGAGCACGGAGTAGCCATGAAAGCCGCCCTGAAAAAAATCACCCCGCAGCCGCTCTGGAACGCCGCCCGGCAGGGCGCGGCGCTGGCACGTCACCTGCCGGAGATGCCGGCGGCCTATCTGCACCCCTGGCGGCGGCGCAGCATGGCGCAGCTGGCCGCCCTGAAGGACAAATATCGCGGAGAACGCTGTTTCATCATCGGCAACGGCCCCAGCCTGCGAAAGACGGATGTCTCGCACTTGCAGGATGAGTTCACCTTTGGCATGAACCGCGTTTACCTGGCCTTCGATGAATGGGGCTTCCGCACCTCCTTCCTGGTCTCGGTCAACGACCTGGTGAT
>WGAD01000269.1 GCA_015489255.1 Anaerolineales bacterium
GATATCAGATGGAAGAACAACCATCCGATGAAATGATGTACGCTTTCGATGTCTTGCGCTGCCCAGCGGCAGATTACCTCCGCGCCCACGGCGCCGCCGAACTCTGCCGTACCGCCTGGTGCGAGCTGGACGATCGGCTGGCGGCAGAATGGGGGCTGACCCTGACCCGCAGCGGTCTTCTCGCCTGCGGCGATGAACGTTGCGACTTTCGCTTCCACCGCCAGCCGCCTCAAGGATGAGAAAACCGCCCGCCGCGGAGCGCGGCGGGCGGTAGCATCCAGACGAGAAGCGGTTTACGGGGCCGCAGCAGCGGCATCATCCGCTGTTTGCGGCATACCGGCCTCCACCCAGCGGATGAACATCTGGACGTATTCGTCTTTGATCAGCTTGCCGTTGGGCGGCATCACGTTGATGGTGCCCGTTTTGCCTTCCACCTCGTGCCCCTGAATGACTTGCAAGAGGATGCTGTCCATGTCGCCAGCGACGAGGTTGGGGGCGTTGTCGCCCGTGGTCAGGATCTCCTCGTAGGAGGTCATCAGGTAGTTGTTGTTTTCCTTGCCCGGGCGGTGGCAAGAGAGGCAGTAACGCTTGACGATCGGCTCGATGTGCACATCGTAGGAGGGGACTTCGCCCTCGGCCAGGGCGGGGATGCCGCCAGCCTGCGCCTCTGCCGGCGCCTCGATGCGATCGTCCCAGGTGTAACGCATGAAGGCCACCAGGGCATCGATTTCGTTGGGCGAAAGCTCCATGCCAAAGGGCGGCATGCCCGATTCGGGCCAACCATCGCGGATGATATTGCGCAAGGTTTCGTCGGTGAAGGTGTACATCACATCGTTGCTGTTGATGGCAGTTACGATGCGGCCATCCAGCCCTTCCACGCCTTGGATTTCGGTCACCCGGCCCTCAGGGCCATGACATTCGGCGCAGTATGTGCTGTAAAGGTCTTGTCCGGCGGCGATCTGTTCGCTCACGCTGGCGAAGATTTGCTCTTCTTCCTTCGGCGGCGCGCTGGCAGCCAGCGGGAAGACGGTCGCCAGGCTGGCGCCGATCATACCGAGGGCGGCCAGACCGGTGACGACGAGCATGGCTTTGCGCTGGGAAGCCGGTTCTCGCACCACGCGAGCCAGGACGAAGAGCACCACCAGCGTCAAGCCGGGGATGGTCAAGCCGGCGAGGCGCTGCAAGTTCTTGAAGAACACCTGCTCCGGCGTGGGCGCTGGCACCAGCGCCATGACCGTCAGCAGGACGATATCCAGCACAATCAACCCCATGACGCTCAAAGCCAGCACCCGCTTGGAATAGTGCCGGTAGGGGTTGCGATCGATGAAGGGCAAAACGAGGAGCACCACAATCCCGATGGTGGGGATGAGAATGGCGCCCACCCATTCGATGCTGCCCGGGATGAACTTCAGGAACTCAAACATGAAGAGGAAATACCATTCCGGGCGCGGCAGGTAGGTGGTGTCGTTGGGGTTGACTTTCGGCTCTGGCTTGACGCCGACAAAAGTCGCCAGACCGACGAGCAAAAGGAAGAGGGCAAAGGAAACGAGCACATCTTTGTAGATGCTATCGGGCCAGAACTTTTCGCCATGTTGCAAGGCCCGCTGGTAGCGTTCGCGCACGCGCTGTTTGTGTTTTTCATCCATGGTTGCGTTCTCCTAGTCTTCCTCGGAGGGATATTCCGATTCCCCGTGGCGGATGATGAGATACAGGTGTGCCGTGATCAACAAAGCGAGGGTGGCGGGCAGCACCCAAACGTGGGTGGCAAAGAAGCGGGAGAGCGTCAGCGCGCTCAGATCCGTGCCACCGCGCATCACGCGGGTGATGAAATCGCCGGCGAAGGGCACCAGACCGGCGATCTCCGTGGCCACCGTCGTCGCAAAGTAGGAACGCTGATTCCACGGCAGCAGGTAACCGGTCAACCCCAGGCCGAGGGTGGTCAACAGCAGCAGCACACCGATCACCCAGGTCAGCTCGCGGGGATATTTATAAGAAGCGGTGGTGAACACACGCAGCATATGCACGAAGACGATGAAGACCATCAGGTTGGCGCCCCAGTGGTGAATGCCACGGATCAGCCAGCCGAAGGCCACCTCGTTCATGATGTACTGAATGCTGTCGTAGGCATGGTCGGGGGAGGGGGTGTAGTACATCAACAAGAAGATGCCCGTTACCCCTTGCATAATGAACAAAAACAGACTGGCGCTGCCCAGGGTGTTCCACCAGGTTCCCTCCGGTTCCGGGCGGTCCAGCAGCGCCTTATACATGTCGTTCAAACCAAGACGTTCATCGAGCCACTCGAAGACTTTGGATGCCATGACACTTACCCTTCCTTGAAGAAAATGAACAGGTTGCCGTCTTCGATCTTGAATTCGTATTCATCCAGCGGGCGCGGGGGTGGGCCGCTAATCACCTCGCCATCGACCGTAAAAGCGGCATCGTGGCAGGGGCAGACATAAGCGTTTTCCGTCTCTTCCCAGGCTACGCGGCAGCCAAGGTGGGTGCAGATGTTGGAAAGCACCTTGAAATCGGTTTCCGATTCGCGCACAACAAACCCACCATAGGAGCTGGATGTCCGTTCCCAGCCATTGACCTGGGTGCGGGTGAAGTTAAAGGGCGCAGGCACGCCCACCTGGTATTGATCAACCGGCCCCAGCGGAATCCATTGTTCGCGCGCGCCGCCCGATTTAAGTGCCGGGTCGAGCACGTAACCGATCGCCGGCAGGGCGATGCCGGCGCCCATGATCGTACCGAAGAAGCCAGACACCAGTTTGACAAAATCCCTGCGGGACACTTTATAAGAACGTCCCATAACAACCTCCTTGGCTGGTATGCAATGCAAATTTAAAGCATGATGTATTATAAAGTAAAAGCAGGGGGATTTATAAGGTGAAATCTGATTAATTTGCAAAGGAAATAAGTCACTGTTTAATTTGGGAGTAAAATAGGATAATGTAGCATCGCGCAATTTTATTTTTGTGTCAGAGGAGGCAGAAGAATGGCATTGAAACGCAATGTCGGGTTCTGGCAGGGGCTAAAATACAAAGGCGGCGGGCCTATGTGGGCCTGGATTTTGCACCGCCTGAGCGGCCTGTCTATCTTGCTCTTCGTCGGGCTTCATGTCATTGGCGCATTTCTCACTGCCCAGTTCGGCAGCGATGTTGGGATCGCCATCAACGTCATCTACGAGGCCTGGTGGTTCCAATTGTTTGTCTATTTTGGCATCATCTTCCACGCAGTCAACGGGCTGCGGATCATCATCCTGGATTTTTGGCCGGCCCTGCTGGAATATGAACGCGAGGCCATTTGGGCTTCCTGGTTCGTCATCCTGCCCATCTATTTTCTGGCCGCCTTTTCTATCATCACCCACGCCCTCGGCGGCTAGGGCACTTGCGGAGGAGCATCATGCAAAGAAGAATCCCTGCACGCGCATTCAGTTTTGAATACATCATGTGGATGTTCATGCGCATCTCCGGGTTGACCATGTCCATCCTGGCCCTGGTTGGCATTGGCTACGCCCTCTACATTGGCGCGCGCACCCAAATGGACATGGGCACGCTCTTGCGCTGGACTTTCTTCCCTATTGGAACGCATGTAGCCGCCAGCGACATCGCCGTGCTGGAACAGTGGATCAACCCGTTCTGGACGATCATGCAATACGTCATGATCCTCTTCGCCATCACCCACGCGTTCAACGGCTTCCGCATGGTGGTGGAGGACTTCATGGGCGCCGGTTGGGGCACGCAACTGTTCCGCGGCCTGGTTGCCCTTCTCTGGCTGTTCTCCCTGTTCATTGCGTTTAACATCATTCAAACCTCAGGAGCGATCTGATGGCGAATTACCAGTATCACCAATACGAAGTCATCGTCGTGGGCGCCGGCGGGGCCGGCCTGATGGCCGCCCTGTACGCCTCCCGCTCTGCCAGCACGGCCGTCTTGAGCAAACTCTACCCCACCCGCTCGCACACCGGCGCCGCCCAGGGCGGCATCGGTGCGGCATTGGGCAACATCGAAGAAGACCGCCCCGAATGGCACGCCTACGACACCGCCAAAGGCAGCGACTACCTCGGCGATCAGGACGCCATTGAATTCATGACCGCCAAAGCGCCGGAAGTGGTCTATGAACTGGAACACATGGGCTTGCCCTTCAGCCGCACGCCCGAGGGAAAGATCGCCCAGCGGCCCTTCGGCGGCCACACCAACAACGAAACCGGCAAACCGGTTCGCCGCGCCTGCTATGCTGCCGACCGCACCGGTCATATGATCTTGCAGACGCTCTACCAGCAGTGCGTCAAGAACAAGGTCAATTTCTACGATGAATTCCAGGTAATGGACCTCATCGTCCGCGACGGCAAAGTGGCCGGCGTGGTTGCCATCGAACTGGCGACCAGTGAGTTGCACGTCTTCCACGCCAAATCGGTGATCTTCGCCACCGGCGGCCACGGTCGCGTGTGGGAGATCACCTCCAACGCCTACGCCAACACCGGCGACGGCATCGCCATCGCGCTGCGGCGCGGCATCCCGGCGGAGGACATGGAATTCTTCCAATTCCACCCCACCGGCATCTACCGCCTGGGCATTCTGATCACCGAAGGCGTCCGCGGCGAAGGCGGCGTGCTGATCAACGACAAGGGCGAGCGCTTCATGGACAAATACGCCCCCAACGTCAAAGACCTGGCCTCCCGCGACGTGGTCAGCCGCGCCATGTACCTGGAAATGCGCGATGGCCGCGGCATCGGCGGCAAGCGCTACATCTACCTGGACGCCCGCCCCGAAACCATCAACAAATACGCCGCCCTCGACGGACGCACCAACCCGGACGGCTCTCCCTACACCATCACCGGCGAGGAACTCCTGCAACGCCTGCCCGATATCATCGACTTCTGCCGCACCTACCTCGGCGTGGACCCGGTCACCCAGCCGATGCCCGTCCAGCCGACCGCCCACTACGCTATGGGCGGCATCCCGACGGATGTCCACGGGCGCGTGCTGGTGGACGAGAAGAACACCGTCATGCCCGGCTTCTACGCCGCCGGCGAAGTGGCCTGCGTTTCGGTGCACGGCGCCAACCGCTTGGGCACCAATTCCCTCCTTGACCTGGTCGTTTTCGGCAAGGAAGCCGGCATCGACGCCGCCAACTACGCCAGCAACACCGACTTCGTCCCCCTGCCAGAAGACCCGACCGAATTCGTCCGCCAGCAACTGGACAGCCTGCGCAGCGGCGACGGCAGCGAAAACGCTTATGAAATCGGCCAGGAAATGAAACGCATCATGTTCGACCACGTGGGCGTCTTCCGCACCGAAGAGGGTATGGCCCATGCCTTGCAAAAAATCCGCGAACTCAAGGCCCGCTATCAAAACATCCGCGTCGCAGACA
>WGAD01000270.1 GCA_015489255.1 Anaerolineales bacterium
TCGTCATCCCGCTCAAGGCCCAGTTCAAGGGGCAAATCAAAGGCATCATCCACGATCAATCGGCTTCGGGGGCGACGATCTTCATTGAGCCGCTGCCGGTGGTGGAACTCAACAACGCCCTGCGTGCAGCCCAGCTGGCCGTCCGCGATGAAGAGCGCCGCATCCTGGCCGCGCTTTCGTCCGAGATCGGCGCCCGTGCCGACGATTTGCAGCGCCTGGTGGACATCCTGGCCGACCTGGACCTGCTCTTTGCCAAAGCCAAATATGCCGATGCCCTGGGCGCGCACTCTCCGGAATTGATCGGCCTGAATGAAAAACTGCCCGCCGACGAACCGCGCTTCGCCCTGCGCGACGCCTGGCACCCGCTGCTCGACCCGGAAAGCGCCGTCTGCAACGACATCATCCTGCCCGTCGACGCCCGCGGCCTGGTGATCACCGGCCCCAACACCGGCGGCAAGACCGTCACCCTGAAGACCGTCGGCCTGCTGGCCCTGATGGCGCAGAGCGGCTTGCCCATCCCCGCCGCAGCGGATTCGCGCTTGCCCGTCTTCCAGCGGGTGTACGCCGATATCGGCGATGAGCAGTCCATCGAGCAATCGCTGAGCACCTTTTCCGGCCACATCCGCAACATCGTCCAGATTTTGAAGAAGGTGAACGATCGCACGCTCGTCATCCTGGACGAACTGGGCGCCGGCACCGATCCGCAAGAAGGCGCCGCCCTGGCGCGCGCCATCCTGCATTTTTTGCTGGAAAAGGGCGCTTATACCTTCATTGCCACGCATTACCCGGAATTGAAAACCTACGCCCACGCCACCGCCGGCGTGCTGAACGCCTCGCTGGAGTTCAACGTCCAGACCCTGCGCCCCACCTACCGCCTGACGGTTGGCCTGCCCGGGCGCTCCAACGCGCTGGCCATTGCCCGGCGGCTGGGTCTGCCTGAAGACGTGCTGCAAATGGCGGCGGAACAAATCGATCCTGAAACCCTGCGGGCCGACGACCTGCTGGACGAGATCCAGCGGCAGCGCAAACTGGCCTACAAGGAACGCCGCCGCGCCGAGCGCAAGCACGCCGAGGTGCGCAAGATGCGCCGTCAGCTGCGCGAGCGGCTGGAAAAGATCGAAGATGAGCGCGTGGAGATTCTGGAAAAGGCCCAGGAAGAAGCCGAGCGCGAGATCGCCGCGCTGAAAGAGGAAATCCGCGCCCTGCAGCGTGAACTGCGCCGCAAGCGCCCGGCCGGGCAGCCTGCCCAGGAGATTGCCCCGCTGCAAGAAGAAGTCCGTAAGCTGGAAAAAGCCGTCCAGAAAAAAGCCCGTAAACCGCGCCGGCGGCAGTTGGATGGCCCCCCGCAGGTGGGCGAAAAGGTGATCATCCGCTCGCTGGGCGCCGAAGCGGTGGTGCAGGCCGTGGACGGCGACGAAGTGGACCTGCAAGCCGGACGTTTGCGGATGCGCGTCCGGCTGGATGAAATCCGCCGCAAGGGACAGTCGGAAGGCAAAGAAACGCCCCGGGCCGAACCGGAGCGGCCGCGGCCGCAGACCCAAACGGTCGCCCCCCTGGACGCGCCTTCGCCCGGGATGCAGATTGACCTGCGCGGCCAGACGGTCGAAGACGCGCTGGATGCCCTCGATCGTTACCTGGAAAAGGCTTTTCTGGCCGGGTTGCCCTTCGTCCGTGTGGTACACGGCAAAGGCACCGGCGCGTTGCGGACGGCTATCCGCCAGTGGCTGCCCGGACACCCGCACGTGGCTTCTTTCGAACACGGCCAGCCCAACGAGGGCGGCGAAGGGGTGACCATTGTCCACTTGCGGCAGCCGTAGCCTGGCCGATAAAAAAGCGTCCTTTTTTCTGTCATCCTGCGGGAAGCATTGTACAATAATGGGTAACATTCTGCGCCAAAGGAGTGATCATGGACATCCTGGAAAGCCGCATCGATCCGGGCAGTGAGGCCTTTCAACGCAATGCCGCGCACCACCGCGCGCTGGCCGCGGAACTGCGGCAGCGGCTGGAAAAAGTGCGCGAAGGCGGCGGAGAAAAGTACCGCAAACGGCAGGAAGCGCAAGGCAAGCTCTTCGTGCGTGAGCGCATCGCTCGCCTGCTCGACCCCGGCTCCCCGTTTCTGGAGCTTTCTCCGCTGGCCGCCTGGGAGATGTACGACGGTCGCGCCGCGGCGGCGGGCATCGTCACCGGCATTGGCCGCGTTTCCGGGCGCGAAGTGATGATCGTCGCCAACGATGCCACCGTCAAAGGCGGCTCGTACTACCCGCTGACCGTCAAAAAGCATTTGCGCGCCCAGCGCATCGCCGAGGAAAACCATCTGCCCTGCCTGTATCTCGTGGATTCGGGCGGGGCTTTTTTGCCC
>WGAD01000271.1 GCA_015489255.1 Anaerolineales bacterium
ATTCCGGCGAACACGGTGCGGCTCATCAGCGAGCAGATCATTGCCAACGGTTACTTTGCGCGCCCGTACCTGGGGGTGCGCTGGCAGGCGGTGACGCCCGCCATCGCCCGCCGGTATCGTCTGCCGGTGGAATGGGGGGCCTACGTCACCGAAGTCGTGCCCGGCAGCCCGGCGGCGCGGGCCGGCCTGCAACGCGGCGACATCATCATCGCCATCGGCGACCAACCGATCGACGAGAAACATTCCTTCCTCAACGCCCTCTTCTCCTGGCGTCCCGAAGACCAGGTGCAGGTGACGGTCTATCGGGAAGGGAAGAAAAAACAATTGTCCGTCACCCTGGGGGCCACCGCGCATTGAAACTGCCTGTATAATGGGATACGGCGCGCGTGAAGGCGGCGTCGTATCCCATTCAGGCGGCAGATATGCAATTTTTTCGCGTTTTTGTGACCATTTTGCTGGCGGTTTTTACCCAAAGCGTTTCTGGCTTTGGCTTTGCCCTGGTTTCCATGCCGATCATCACACCCCTGCTGGGGCTGCGCCTGAGCGCGCCGCTGGTGGCCCTGTTGGGGCTGACCGCTGAAATCACCTTGCTGATTTATTTTCGCCAATCCCTGACGCTGGGCGAAATGGGCGCGTTGGTGGCCGCTTCGCTGGCCGGTACGGTCGTGGGGGTCACCGCGTTGCGCGCGGTGCCGGAAACGGTTCTGCTGCCCGTGCTGGGCTGGGTGCTGGTGGCCTATTCCCTGTACAACCTCCTGCGCCTGCGCCTGCCGCGTCTGCGTTCACCCCTGTGGGCCTGGATCCTCGGAGGCCTGGCTGGCGCGCTGGGCGGAGCGTACAATACTTCCGGTCCGCCGGTGATCCTCTACGGGCATGCCCGCCGCTGGCAACCGGAACAATTCAAAGGTAATTTGCAGGGCTTCTTCTTCATCAACAACATTTTTGTGCTGGTAGGCCATGCGGTCAGCGGCAACCTGACGCCCCTCGTCTGGCGGACGTACTTCGGCGTTTTGCCCGCCGTAGCGCTCGGCCTCTTTGGCGGGTTGCGGCTGGGCCGCCGGTTAGATGCCGCCCGCTTTCGCACGCTGGTCGTTGGCTTGCTGGGCTTGCTGGGGGTGCGCCTGATCCTCGGTTGAAGGCAAAGCCCGTTTGCCTTTTTTATATGCAGCGTTAACACAATTCTTGCACTTGTCGGTTATCCTTATAGCCGAATGTTTCCCCCTGGGAAAAGCAATTTTTTCTTTATAGGAGAGTATGGTATGGGAAAAATCATCGGGATTGACCTCGGTACAACCAACAGCGTGGTCGCTGTGATGGAAGGCGGACAGCCGACCGTGATCCCCACGGCAGAAGGCGGCAATTTGTGCCCCTCGGTTGTGGCCTTCAACAAAAACGGTGAACGCCTGGTTGGGCAACCGGCCAAACGCCAGGCTGTGATCAATTCGGAAAACACCGTGTATTCCATCAAACGTTTCATCGGCCGGCGCTTTGAAGAGACGGAAGAAGAGCGCAAGATGGTTTCGTACAAGGTGCAGCAAGGCCCGGCGGATGACGTGCGCGTCAAAATTCCGGTCACCGGGCGCGAATACAGCCCGCAGGAAATTTCGGCCATGGTGCTGGCGAAGCTGAAAAAAGATGCGGAAGCCTACCTGGGCGAGGAAGTCAAGCAGGCTGTGATCACCGTGCCGGCTTATTTCAACGACAACCAACGCCAGGCCACCAAAGACGCCGGCAAGATCGCGGGCCTGGAAGTTTTGCGCATCATCAACGAACCAACGGCTGCCGCCCTGGCCTACGGGCTGGACAAGAAGACCAACGAAACCATCCTGGTTTTCGACCTCGGCGGCGGTACTTTCGATGTGTCTATCCTGGAGGTGGGCGATGGCGTCATTGAAGTCAAGTCCACCAACGGCGACACCCACCTCGGCGGCGATGACTGGGACCAGCGCATCGTCAACTGGGCGGCGGACGAGTTCCAGAAGGCCTACGGCATTGACTTGCGGCAAGACCGCCAGGCGCTGCAACGCTTGCGCGAAGCGGCTGAAAAGGCCAAGGTGGAACTTTCCTCCACCATGCAAACCCAGATCAGCCTGCCCTACATTACGGCAGATGCCAGCGGCCCCAAGCACCTGGAGCTGACGCTGTCCCGCTCCAAGTTCGAACAGATGACTGAAGACCTGGTCGAGCGCTGCAAGATCCCCTTCGAAGCCGCGCTCCGCGATGCCGGCCTGCGGGCCGATCAGCTGGACGAGGTGGTGCTGGTGGGTGGTTCCACCCGTATGCCCATGATCCAGGAGCTGGTGCGCAAACTGACGGGCAAGGAGCCGCACAAGGGCGTCAACCCGGATGAGGTGGTGGCCATCGGCGCGGCCATCCAGGGCGGCGTGCTGGCCGGCGAGGTCAAAGACATCTTGCTGCTGGACGTGACCCCGCTTTCGCTGGGCGTGGAGACCCTGGGCGGCGTGATGACCGTCCTCATCCCGCGCAACACCACCATTCCGGTGCGCAAGAGCGAAGTCTTCTCCACGGCAGCCGACAACCAGACGGCGGTAGACATCCACGTCTTGCAGGGCGAGCGTCCGCTGGCCGCGGACAACATGTCCCTGGGCCGCTTCCGCCTGGATGGCATCCCGCCGGCGCCGCGCGGCGTGCCGCAGATTGAAGTCACCTTCGACATCGATGCCAACGGCATCCTGAACGTGACGGCCAAAGACAAGGCTACCGGCAAAGAACAAAAAGTGACCATTACCGCTTCTACCAACCTGAGCCAGGAAGACATCGAACGGATGGTGGAAGAGGCCCGCAAGCATGAGGCGGAAGACAGCCGGCGCCGCGAATTGATCGAAGCGCGCAACGAGGCCGATGCGCTGGTGTACCAGACCGAAAAGGCCCTGCGCGACCTGGGCGACAAAGTGCCCGCAGCAGACCGTGAGCGCATCGAAGCGCAACTGAAGGAATTGAAAGAGGCCCAGGAAGGCGAAGACCTGGCTCGCCTGAAGACGGCCATCGAAGCCCTGCAAAACGCCTTCCATGCCCTCAGCCAACAGATGTACGCCCAGCAACAGGCCGCGGCTGAGACCTCCGAAGGCGGCCCGGCGCCCGCCGGCGATGACGACGTCATCGATGGCGAAGTGCAAGACGCCTAAAGACCCAGAGATAGAAAACTGCCGCTCGTACGAGCGGCAGTTTTTTTATTGCTTCAAGCGGCTTGCGCGAGCAGGGCTTCCAGGTTTTCCAGCGCTTTTTGCTGCCCCAGCACGCTGATCTGATCGTGCAGTTCCAGGTGGGTGCTGCCGTGGGGAACGATGACCTCCTCCCCGCGGCGGATGGCCAGCACCAGGGTGTCTTCTGGCCATTGGACATCGCGCAGGTTTTTCCCCGCCAGGGCCGGGTTCTCCATGGGCATCTCGCGCACGTCCTTATCATCGGTGGTGGTGGTCAGGAGTTCGAAGATCGCCGGGGTGCGCGCCATCAGCCCCAGCAGGGCGACGCGATACAAGGCCGGCGCCATGACGCGGGCCTGGGTGGCGCGGTATTCCGCCAGCCGGCGCGGCTCGTTGACGAAGGCGATGACGTTGTGGACGCCGTGGGTTTGGGCTTCCAGGCAGGCTTGCAGGTTGCGGTCATCGTCTTCATCCAGGGCCAGCAAGGCGTGAACGTATTCCTGCCGCGGCAGGTTTTCCAGGCCCTCGCCCAGGCGGCTGCTTTCGCCCGGCAGGAGGGCAAATCCGGCTTGTTGTACGCGCCGGCGCCCCTCTGCGGAAGGGCTGCAAAAACGGACGCGGTCGCCGTGCTGGCGCAGATATTGCCCAACGCGCAAAGCCAGCTCGTTGCAGCCGAAGACTACCATCACCGGGATGCGGCGGGTGCGCTTTTCTGGCAGCAGCAGGTTGAACGCCAGCGGCGCCAGCGTGGCGCTGACGGCAGCCGTCAGCACGATGCTGGCGTTGACTGCCTCGCTGATGACGCCCAGGCGCAGCCCGATGGCCGAAGCGGCGACGATGAGCGACAGCCTCGCCGACAGGAGCAGCCCGCCGGCGAGGGTTTCCTGCCAGGAAAAGGCAGCGCGATAGGGCAGAGAGGCGATCGATTTGATGGCAAAAGCGGCCAGGATCATCAGAGGAAACAGGAGCCAGGCCCGTGGGTCGTTGAGGAAGGCGTGCAAGTCGAACTGAACGCCGACATCGATAAAGAACAACGGGATGAAGAAACCGTAACCCATGGCGTCCAGTTTGTGGCGCACCGGTTCATCGTCCGGGGTGCTGATCAGGGAAACCAGCACCCCGCTGAGGAAGGCGCCCAGGATCAATTCCACGCCCAGCGACTCGGCCAGCACCACAAAGGCGATCATCAGGGCCAGTGCGCCGCGCACTTTGATCTGCGAAGTGGCGTCGGAAAGGTCTTCCAGCAGCCGCCACAAACTGGTGCCGCGCAGGTATTTGCTGATGAAAAAGTAAATGAAGGCCAGGGGAAGGAAGAGCACGCCCACCAGCAGGATTTCGAACGACAGGCCACTGACGTGCAGCGTCACATACACGGTGATGAGGAACATCGTCAGGAAGTCGGCCAGCAGGGCGCTGATCAGCAGCGCCTGCCCCAGGCGCGAGGCCAACAAACGGCGTTCCTTCAGCACCGGCACGACGATGCCCAGCGAAGTGGTAGACAGGATCAGCGTCATCATCCAGGGGTCGGGGATGAACCCGGCCCGCTGGAAGCCCTCCGAAACCAGGAAGGCCAAAACCAGGGTGAGGGCAAAGGTCAACCCGCCCAACAGGATGGGGTTTTCCAGCGGGCGGTGTTTTTTTCCGGGCAGCGCCCGCAGGAAGGTGAAATCAATTTCCAGGCCGGAGAGGAACATCAGAAAGGCAAAACCGATCTCTGCCAGCAGCTCCAGGGTTGGTTCGTCGGGTTGAATCCAGCCGAGAAGCGAGGGGCCGATGATGATGCCGGCCATGATTTCGCCGACGACGATGGGCAGGGCCCTGAAGCGTGAGAGGGCAATGGGGACGATGAAGGCCAGCAGCGTGACGATGAGCAGGGGGACGAAACGTTCGGTCATGGGTTTCTTTCAGCGGCTTTGCCGCTTGAGCTTTTCGATCAGGTCTTGGGGCAGGTCGGGCAGATCGACGGTGTGCGTCAGGCCGAGGGCCTCGCGCTGGGCGGCGCGCCAGGCTTCCAGCCGGCGGGCGATTTCCCGTTCGTAACCTTGCCCGGAAGGGCGGTAAAAATAGGTTCCCAGCAGGGCGTCGGGCAGGTATTGCTGCGGCAGGAAGTGATCGGGCGCCTCGTGCGGGTAGCGGTAGGCCTGGCCGTGGCCGAAGGCGCGGGCGTCGCGGCTGGGGTCTTTGAGGTGATCGGGCACTTCGCCGGCGCCCTCTTCGGCGATCTTCTGCCAGGCCTTGAAGTAGGCGGTGGTGGTGTTCGATTTGGGCGCGGTAGCGAGGTAGAGGGTGGCTTCCACCAGCGGGAAGATGCCCTCCGGCAGGCCGATGTATTCAAAGGCCTGCGCCGCCGCGCTGGCGACCACCAGCCCTTGCGGGTCGGCCAGGCCTACGTCTTCAGCGGCCAAAATCAGCAGGCGGCGGACGATGAAGCGCGGGTCTTCGCCGGCGTAGAGCATCTTTGCCAGCCAGTAGAGGGCGGCGTCGGGGTCGGAGCCGCGCACGGACTTGATGAAGGCGCTAATGGTGTCGTAATGCGCGTCGCCGTCCTTGTCGTAGAGCACGGCGCGCTGCTGGATGGATTCCTGGGCGACTTCCAGCGTGATGTGGATGCGCCCGTCTTCTGCCGGCGGGGTGGATTCGATCGCCAGTTCCAGGGCGTTGAGGGCGTTGCGGGCGTCGCCGGCGGCGACGCGCACCAGGTGATCGAGGGCCTCGGCCTCCACTTGCACGGCTTGCCCGCCGTATCCGCGCTGCGGATCGCGCAGAGCGCGTTCCAGCAGGGCGCGGACGTGCCGGTCTTCCAGCGGATGCAGGCGAAAGATGCGCGAGCGCGAAACCAGAGCGGCATTGACTTCAAAGAACGGGTTTTCGGTGGTGGCGCCGATCAGGGTGACGGTGCCGTTTTCTACATGGGGCAGCAGCGCATCTTGTTGCGCCTTGTTCCAACGGTGCACCTCATCGACGAAGAGGATGGTGCGCCGGTTGTGCAGCCGCCGCCGTTCCAGTGCTGCAGCGATGACCTCCCGCAGGCGGGCCTTGCCATCTAGCACGGCGGAGAGGGTTTCGAAATGCGAGCGGGTTTGGTTGGCGATGACCATTGCCAGGGTGGTCTTGCCGCTGCCCGGCGGCCCCCAGAGCAGGATGGAAGAAAAGAGACGGTCGGCGAGGATGGCGCGGCGCAGGAGCTTGCCTTCGCCGAGGATGTGTTCCTGGCCGACGTATTCCTCCAGCGTGCGCGGACGCATCCGCGCAGCCAGCGGCGCCTCGCGTCGGAGCCGCTGGTGCAGGGCGTGGTCGAAGAGATCGGTTTGTTTCACAGGCGGCCTCCTGGAGCAGGCGGATATGTCCAGTATACAATAGCGCGGCGGGTTTGTCTTTGCGCTCTGTGCAAGTCAGGTTACAATACTTTTCCGCCCCGCTTCCCCGAGCGGGACGTTTGCGGACGGCTTTTCGAGGCTGTTGGTATGTTGTCGTATCCGCCCGTTTGTTTCTGTGAGAGGAAACAGAACCATGCTTTTTCTTCCTGTCTTGTCCGAAAGCCCGGAACGTTTCGTGCCCCTGCTGATCGTGCTGGGGTTGGCTTTTGTCATTCCTATCGCTTTGTCGCGTTTTCGCAGCCTGCCGGTGGTGGTGGGTGAGATCCTGGCCGGCATTCTCGTTGGGACCTCTGGCCTGCAATTGATCGAGCACAGCATCGTGCTCGATTTCATGAGCGACATCGGGCTGGCCTTTTTGATGTTCATCGCCGGCATGGAAATTGATTTTGAGCAAATCATCCCGCAAAAACGGACCGGCCAGCGCGGCCCCAACGTTTTGGCCTATGCGCTGGGCATTTACGTCCTCACCTTTGGGCTGGGGTATGCCAGTAGTCAGCTGCTGATGCAGCTGGGTTTCACTGGCGACCCGCTGCTGCTGACCTTTGCCCTTTCGGCCACCTCGCTGGGGGTGTTGCTGCCGGTGCTCAAATCGCGAGATATGCTGCGCTTCTTCAGTGGGCGGCTGATCTTCGTCACCGCCATGCTGGCCGATTTTATCACCGTTATCGCCTTCACGGTGTACACGTTGACCTACGACACGGGCTTCAACGTGGAGATCATGTCGCTGGGGCTGCTTTTTGTGGCTTTTATGATTCTCGCCCGCTTTGGCCCGCGCGTCTTTGGGATGCCGCGGGTGCGGGCAGTGGTAGAAGAACTTTCCCAGGCCACGGTGCAGATTAAAGTGCGCGGTGCAATGGCCATTTTGCTGGTTTTTGTGGTCATGGCCGAATTTTTGAACGCCGAACTGATCTTGGGCGCTTTCTTGGCGGGGATGGTCATCTCGTTGATCAAAACGCCGGCAGATAACGACTTGGTGCACCAGCTGGAGGCCTTTGGCTTCGGGTTCTTCATCCCGGTCTTCTTCATCATGGTGGGCGCCGGTCTGGACCTGCGCGCCATTGCCGCCCAGCCCCAGGCGCTCTGGCTGCTGCCTGCCTTCCTCCTGCTTTCAGTGCTGGTCAAGGTGTTGCCGATGTTGATCGCCCGTCGCCATTTGTCCTGGCGCGAAACCTTGGGTGCGGGGGTGCTGCTCAACACCCATCTGTCACTGGAGGTAGCCATCGCTGTCATCGGGCTGCGGCTGGGCCTGCTTGATGAGGTCTCCAACACCACCATCATCCTCTTCGCCACGCTGACGGTGCTCATCATGCCGTTGTTGTTCGGGGCCATTCTGCCGTATCGTCCGCAGGAGCAGGTGCGGCGCAAGGTGATCGTGGGCAACAGCGAACTGGCCCTGAAAACCGCCCAGGAGCTGACCGCCCACGGCGACCAGGTGGTTTTCCTATCTTTGCCGCAGGCGCCGCTGCCGGAGGGCTTTCCTTTCCCGGTGGAAAAGGTCGAACAAATGGCCGATTTGCCGGATCGTATGCCGCTGGAGACGGTGGAAGCCGTCCTCCTGCTGGCCGATCAGGACCGGGTCAACCGTCAGGCGGCAGCAGCCGCCCGTGAGCTCGGCCTGGAGAACGTCATCGCCCTGATTCACAATCCGGCCGACCTGCCGGAATACCAGAAGATGGGCGTCCAGGTGTATTCTCCGGCCCTGCAACGGGCGACGATCCTGACGATGATGGCCCGCAGCCCGGATGCTCTCAATTTGCTGACTTCCTCATCCAACGCTTTCGACGTGGCCGAGGTGGTCATCCGCAACCCGCACCTGGCCGGGTTGCAGGTGCGCGATTTGCACTTACCCGGCGGCGCCTTGCTGCTGGCGCTGCGGCGCAACGGCGAACACCGCATTCCCCGCGGCAACACGACCCTGCAAGTAGGCGATCATTTGACTATCTTCGCCCACCGCGATATTTTGCATCCACTGCGGCGCTGGCTGGAAGGGCAAGGAACGCCGCCGGTGTGGGATGAGATCCTGGTCTAGGCGGCCATAAAATCGCCGCTTTCTATCTCCCCCAGGGCGCGCTGAAAGTCTTCCTGCCGCATGATGATGGCGACGTTGGCTTCACCGGAGCCAAACGAGACCTCCGGCGGCAGGAAGACGCGCCGGTCGGCCAGCAGCCGCAGCGGGCGGGCCAGGCCAAACGGCCCAACTGTGCCGATGCGGTAGCCGGTGACGGTCAGCACCTCTTCGGGGCGGGCCAACGTCATGCGCGAGCGGCCCAGGTGGGCGCGGATGGCCGGCCAGGACAGTTGACCGGGACCGGCAGCCAGCGCCATGATGAATTCATCTTTGCCCAACCGAAAAACCAGTGAGCGGATGATTTGATCCGGGGTCTGGCCGCGGTCGGCGGCGGCCTGTTCCAGCGAGCGGATGGGGGAAGCGTGCCGGAACACGCGGAATGGAATTTGTCGGGCAGCCAGCGCCCGGGCAACCGGAGGGAGAGATGTCATATCCATAGCGGGTAGTATATCAAAACCTTCTTCAGGGGGCTGAATTTCGGGTACAATTTTGCCAGCGTACCCGTGCAATTTTTTGTCAGAATGGAGGCTTGTATGAACCCCGTGTTGTTCCTTTCCGAAACAGGCGGTGAGGTGACGGTCACCTGGCTGCTGTGGCTGCTGCTGGTTTTGTTTTTCGTGGTTTCGTTTATCGGCTGGTGGGTGAGCAAGAATAGCCCGGCTGAAGAAGAAGAGGCTGCTCATCCGGCGCCGGCGCACGAATCCCACGATCCTCACGAACCGCAGGAACAAGAAACCGCCGCGCCCGATGACCTGAAGAAGCTGGAGGGCATCGGGCCGAAGGTGGCCGAGCTGCTCAACGGTATGGGCATCACCACCTTTGCCGGGCTGGCGGCTGCCGACCCGGCTGCCATCCAGAAGACGCTGGACGAGGCCGGTTTGCAGATGATGAACCCCGAGGGTTGGATTATGCAGGCCAAACTGGCCGCCGAGGGCAAATGGGACGAACTGGCGAAGTTGCAGGATGAACTCAAAGGCGGCCGAGTGATGTCTTGAGCCGTTCGCTGAGAGGAAAACCAGCCCCGCCGCAAGCCGCGGCGGGGCTTTTTAATTCCGGCGGATGGGCTGTCGGGTTACTCCTGGTAGCCTTCCAGTTCACGCGCCGAGGGATCGATGACGTGCGTCCAGCGCGGCATCCAAAAATGCGGGATAAGGTTGTCATGGCCGCCGAAGATCCGGCGGTAAATTTTGCGATAATAGTAACTTTCCTTCAGTACCGGTCGGCAATGGGCAATGCGCGGCGCTTCACGGGCGAATTCCTCATCTGAAACTTGTTGTTCAATGAAGCGCTGTACCGTGCGGTGCCAGGAGTTTTCCATGGAACTGACGCCATCAGAGAAGGCGCATTTGCGCCGCCAGAGCACGCTTTCTGGAATCACATCTTGACCGCTGAATGCCAGCCGAAGCAGATGTTTCTCCATGCGGGTTTGCCCATCGAACCTTTTGAGCGTGGGTGGAATGGACAGGTAATAGCGCACAAAATCCAGGTCGAGGAACGGGGTGCGGGCTTCCAACCCGTTAGACGAGATGCTGCGGTCGGAGCGGAGCACGTCGAACAAATGGAGTTCTCGCACCAGCCGTTCCGTCTCTTGCTGGAAGTCCTGCGGTGACGGGGCGTTTTTCAGGTAGAGATAACCGCCGGTGACCTCGTCGCTGCCATCTCCGTTGAAAATCACTTTACAGTCTGTATGCGTTGCGATATAGCGCGATACCAGATAGTTTCCTACGCTTGCGCGCACGGTGGTGGTGTCGTACGATTCGATGTGATAAATCACCTCCTCAATAGCAGCGATGAACTCATCCGCACTCAGTTCGATGTGGTGGTGTTGGGTCCCCAGGAAACGGGCCACCTCTTGCGCGTAACGCAAGTCGACGCTGCCGGGCATGCCGATAGAAAAAGTGTGCAGGCGGCTCGGCCCGTATTCCCGGGCCACCAGCCCGGCGATCAGGCTGGAATCCAACCCTCCTGACAGCAAAGCGCCGATTGGTCGGTCGGACATCAACCGCTTGCGGACGGCTGCGGTCAGCAACTGGCGCACGCGAGCGGCGATTTTCGTTTCATCCCTCTCTTCCAGGGGTGAAATGTGCCAATCCCAATATGGGGCAAAGCGCCGTGGCGCCTGCGACGACCAGCGGCGACCGGGCGGGAACGGTTCTATGCGGTCGCAGAGGGGCGCTAACGCTTTGGCTTCCGAGGCGATGGCGAAGCCCTCCTCCCGCCAGCCGATAAACCCCGGTCGCACACCGATTGGATCGCGGGCGGCCAGCAGTTCGCCTGTTTGGGCGTTGTGCAGCACGAGCATAAAGACGCCGTCGAGTTCATGCAACGTGTGTTCCAGCCCAAAAGC
>WGAD01000272.1 GCA_015489255.1 Anaerolineales bacterium
GGTGGGGCTGGGTGATGGCGTCTTTCGATGCCGCTCGTTTTGGCGCTGCTGCGCTGGCGGCGCTGACGGCTGCCGTGGGCAGCGGTTGGCTGGCGCGGACAGAGGGCGGCTGGTCTCCTTTCCAGCTGGCAGCCGTCTTCAGCGGCCTGATCGCCTGGGTGACCTTGTTCCGGTTTTATGAACCGACCCTGGCGATCGGCTGGCTGCTGGCTGCGCTGGCTGCCCTGCCAGATTGGGGCCTGGGAGGTTTGTCGTCAAATGTCCGCCGCTTTCTCCTGCTGGCCGGCGCGCTCGCTTTGGGTGCCGGATTGCTCTTCCTTGCCGAGACGCCCGCGGGCTTTTGGCTGGCGGCGTCGCTGGCGCTGGCGGCTGCCGTGCTGGCGGTGTGTGCCTGGCGTAACGATCCGGCCTTTGTTCTTGTCGGGGCAGGCCTGGCGGGCGGGATCGGGTTGAGCGGCCAGGCGGCCCCGGCCTTGCTGACCTGGCAGGTGGCCGCCATCGGCGCGGCAACTGCCTTGTTGGCCCGGCACGGGCGGGAGAAGAAATCTCTCGGAGCGATTGCCTGGCTGGGCGGAGCGCCGGCGTTGGCGGGGGTGGCGGTAGTCTTTTTCTTGCCAAAAACGCCGCAGGCCTTTTTCCTGGCCGTTTATGCCTTGCTGGCGGGGCTTGTCTGGCTGCGTCGCGGTTGGCTGCCGGCTTTGTGGGCCGGGCAACTCTTGTGGGTGCTGGCGGGACGGGCTTTGTTCGCGGATGCGTTTTGGGGCTGGGGCGTGTATCCCTGGATCTGGCTGGCGACGGGCGCCGTTTTGCGATGGAAACGACCGGCACAAAATCGCTGGCCGGCGGCGGTGGATACGTTGGGCCTGATGGCGCTGGGCATCGGCGCGTTGGTCGCCGCCCCGGCGGAGGCCCCGGGCCTCAACCGGCTGGTCGCCTGGACGTTGTTTGCCGGGGCTAACCTGTGGCACATGCTCTTTCCGCAGCGCCGTCCCTGGATAGGCGCCGCCGTGATCATCTGGCTGGCGCTGCTGATGCGCGACACCCTCCTCTGGCTGCATCTGGTGCGGGGTTGGGCGGTTGTTTTCACTGCCTTTTCGCTGGCGCTTCATGGGCTTTCCTGGCCGTTTTTTGTGCACCGCAAACCGGCCTGGGAGAGGATGCTGTCCGCTTGCGCCCTGACGATCGGGTTGCTGGCCGTCTTTTACGGCTACCAGGACGGGGGACTGCTGCCTGTCTTGCCATTGGTGGCGCTCGCGCTGCTGGCGACGGTGGAAGGGGTGCGCCGCGAGAACGTCTGGCTGGGGTATCCCGCTGCTCTGTTGTATTTGCTGGCCTATTTCCGCCTGTTGGGCTGGATGGGTGCCGATGAAATACAGTTGTACACAGCCGGTGCGGGCGCCGCCGGGCTGGTGATGCACTACCTCTTGCGGCGGCATGGGCATCGGCGCGCCGCCCGCTTGACGGGGGTGCTTTCGCAGCTGGTTTTATTGGGCACCGCCTGGGTGCAACTGGTGCGGTACGACCGGCTGCAATTTTTCCTGATCTTGCTGGCGGAAGCCCTGCTGGTGCTGGGGTATGGCCTGTTGGCGCGGGCACGCAGCCTGGCCTACACCTCTCTCGGATTTTTGCTCCTCGGCGGGTTGACGGTGCTGTATGGCTGGCTGCGCGGGTTGCGCATTGTCATTTTGTTGGGCGGGGTGGGGTTGACCTTGCTGTTGCTGGGGGTGTATGGGGTGCTGCAACGAGAAAAGTTGAAGGCGATTGCCTCCCGTTTTGACGACTGGGTGGATTGATCTGCTTGCAGGACGAGAGGGCGGTCGCTTTGGGTGACCGCCCTCCTTTTTTGCCTTCAGGGCGCGTTGAACGTGACTTCGACCGTCATGCCCCAGCGCAGGCGGGGGTCCAGCCGCGCTGGCAGGGACAGCCGGACGGTGTAGAGCACATCGCCGCTGCGCGGCGTGAAGACCGGGGCGATGTCCGTTACCCGGGCTTCCAGCGTCAGGTCGGACAGGGCATCGGGCACGATGCTGGCCTGCTGGCCGGGCGCGATGCGAACCACTTCCAGTTCGCTCAGGTCGCTGGTTTCCACATACCAGGCGCTGACATCGGCTATTTGTACGGCAAAGGTCTCCGGGCCGACGCGCTGACCCTCCGTCAGGTCGAGGCGGGCGATGATTCCGTCGAAGGGGGCTTTCAGTTCGTATTGGGCCAGGGTTTCTTCGGCGGCGGCCACTTGTGCCTGGGCCGCTTGCAGTCGGGCTTCCAGCAAGGCTTTTTGTTCACTGTCGTAGCCGTTGACGAGCATATCTTCATACCGGCGTTTGGCCTCGGCTTCAGCCGCCAGGGCGGCGTCGAGGGCGGCGCGGGGTTCGTCCAGCGCGCGCTGGGCGGCCTCCCAGGTGTGGACAGCAGCGTCGTAATCTTGCTTTGCCTGGTCTAGGTCGCTTTTGGCCTGTTTGCGCGAGGGG
>WGAD01000273.1 GCA_015489255.1 Anaerolineales bacterium
ACGACGATCTCGCCCTGGAACAGCTGATCAATCGAGGCCGCCTGAGAGCTGGACGAGGCGGGCAAAATATCCAGGGCATCGATGCCGAAGTAGGTCGCCAGCGCCACAAGGACGACCAGCATGCCTACAATGAGAAAATGGATCATCACAGATTCTCCTGTCCGTTGGGAAAATTCTTCCAGGGCGCATCCAGCCAGGTTTCCAGCTTGCTGGCCGAAAGCCGCCGCCGGTCGTACACAATGACGTGATCGGGCTGCTGCAAGGAGAGCAGCACAACCTTCATCGCCTGGCGTTCCTCCTGAATGAATCTTTGCAGGAGGTCGGCGCGCCGACATTCGTCATCGTCGTAATCCAGGATGACCATGTCTGGGGCTGTATCGGCCAGGGCAGCCAACCCCTCATCCAGGCGCGAAAAGACGCCCACCACTTCGGCCCGGCCAGCCCATTGAGGGCCGTACCATGCCAGCAGCCCGTCACGAAAGAGCGGGTTGGGCGAAATCAGCAGAATGCGGTATTTGCGGCCTGTAGCAGTCATCCGCTTGAATTATGCCAAATAAACTAATGTTTCTCTAATTTTTCGGGTGTTAAATCCCCCACCCGTGCGGGTGATGTTTTATCACCCTTTGGGCGGCAAAATCCCCAGGCGTTCCGCTTTGGTCACAGCGGTGCGGCGATCGCTGACCCCCAATTTTTCGAAAATATGCCGCACATGGGTTTTGACGGTGTTCGTTGAAATAAACAAGGCGGCGGCGATCTCCGCTGTGGTTTGTCCGCGCTGAATGGCGCGCAAGATCTGCCATTCCCGTTCGCTGAGGCCGCCCCAACCTTGCGCGGCGTTTTGCCGCAGGGCGTTGAAGGCGGTGCGCATCATCTCCGGAGAAAGCACGGCCTGCTCTGACAAAACCGCCTGAATGGTCTTCAGCAGGTCTTCCGGTGTCACATTTTTGAGCAGATAGGCATCTGCGCCGGCGCGGATGGCACAAACCAGGTCTTCATCCGCCTGGGATACCGTCAGGATAATAATTCCGCCCCGATAGCCGCCTTGCCGCAGCAAAGCAACTGCGCCGCAGCCGTCCAACACCGGCATGTGGATGTCGAGCAGGATGCAATCGGGCTGCAAGCGTTGCGCCAGCAAAACGGCTTCATGGCCGTTTTCGGCTTCTCCGACGACCTCCGTTTCCGGCATGTCTTCCAGCAGACCGCGCAAGCCGCGCCGAAAGAGGAGGTGGTCATCGGCCAGCAAGAGGCGGATCGTCATGCCAGGCCCTCCTCGGGAAAAGGGATGAATAGACGCACGGTTAGCCCCTGCCCCGGCACGCTTTCCAGTTTCAGGTCGCCGCCCAGCGATTCGGCCCGCTCTTGCATGCCCAGCAGGCCGTAACGGCCAGGAGGCGGCTCTTTGGGACAGGCACACCCCGGGCCATCGTCGCGGATCAGCAGTAGCCAGCCGCCATTTTCTTCTCTCAGCGTGAGAAAAACCTCTTTTGCCTGGGCATGGCGACGCGCGTTGAGGACGGCCTCTTGAACGATGCGTTGCAGGTGCGGGGTCATCCAGCGGGGGATATCTTTTTGTGAGTTTGTGGTGAGTATTATTTGTATGTCTTTTTGGCTATGCGAAAAATTTTCCAGCCAAGCGATGAAAGGCCCCGGCTCCGAAGCCGCCCGCAGCGCTTCCATCTCCTGTCGCAAGCCACGGTTGGCTGCATCCAGCGCGGCCAGCACCTGTTCAATTGCCGTTTCAACGCGCGCGGTTTCGCCTCGCGCGAGCAAGCGCTGAATACGAACGGCCTCCATCTGCAAGAAGGCCAGCGTCTGCGCCAGGCCGTCGTGAATTTCGCGCGCCAGGCGCCGCCGTTCGGCTGCCGCCGCCGCAGCGGCACAGGACGCCCAGTCCCGTTCTCCTCGCAGCCAAAGCCCCAGGGTTTGCGCCAGGGCTGCTGCCAGTTGCCGCCAGGCTTCGCCAGGCGCCGCCTCCCCCGATACCACCAGGGCTAAGACGCTATCTTCCGAGGCGCGGAAAGCGCACAGCCAGCCATCCGTCAGCGACTCGCAAACAGGTTGGTTCCTCCCGCTCCGCTCACGCAGCCGTCGCCAAAACAGGGGTGAATCGGGGAAGGTTTGCCGGCTGGCCGCCCGGGTGCGCCATAGGCGGCTACTTTCCGCCGACCAATTGTCCACATAGAGGGCCGCCTGGGCGCACCCTAACGCACGCGCGCCAGCATTGAGCAGGGCTGTCAGGAGCGGTTCGCGCTGCACCGGAAAGGCGGGCGATTCGGCCTGCCGTCGCCGCCAGGTTTCCAATGCCTGCCAAGTATCCCGTTGCAGGGTTTGCAGGTGCGCTATTATTTCCGGCAGGGGGTGGGTTTCTGCCGCCAAAAAGAAATTGACCACCCCCAGGCGCAAGCCCTCTTTTTCCAAAGGCAGGCACCAAAGGTTGGGGCTGGCGTCCAGCGAACCGATCAACTGGCACCCTTCGCCGCCGTGCAGGGTTGTACACACGCGGCATTGCAGGCGCACCGCTGGCAGCGTCATCTGTTCTGAGGCCAAAGGCGCCTCCCCCAGCCTCAGCGGCGGCAAAAAAGGCCGCCATTCGGCCAGCGGCACAAAGGTTGCGGCCTCCGCTTTCAGCAAAAGGCTGCCCGCCCGCATCAGAGAAAGCACGATCTCGCGAGGGGTCGTTGCCGCCAGCAGATCCCGCAGCCAGTCTTCAGTCCAGCTCATCCAGCACCGCAAGTACCTGGGCGCTGTGTTTCGCCGGGCGCACTTTTTTAAAGACCTTGCGAATAATTCCGTCCGGCCCGATGAGGAAAGTCGTGCGATGCACGCCCTCATATTCGCGCCCCATGAACTTCTTCGGCCCCCAGACGCCATACAATTCGCATACCTGGTGCCCCTCGTCTGCAAGCAGCGGGAAGGGAAGGTTGTGTTTGGCTTTAAAGCGGGCGTGCGAAGCTGGAGAATCCGGGCTGACGCCCAGGATCACCACCCCGGCCTCCTGGTAGGCGCTGTAGTCATCGCGGAAGTTGCAGGCTTCGGTGGTGCAGCCGGGCGTATTGTCTTTGGGGTAAAAATATAGCAGCACATATTTGCCACGGTAATCGCTCAAGCGATGTACGATATCTTTTTCATCCGGCAAGGCGAATTCCGGGGCTGGCGTTCCTTCTTCGGGGATAGGCATCAGGTTCCTCCTCGTTCAATCTGAGTTGATGTATCCAATTATACCGTCAGCGTCATGCGGTCTCTAGATCAGTTTTCCATGGCAGCCAGGATTTCTATCGCCCGGTCCAGGCGCTGCAACACGGTCTCGCGCCCGAGAATGACCATGGTATCGAAAATCGGCGGGCTGACGGGCCTCCCGGTGACCGCCTCGCGCAGCAAGGCGAAGAGATCGCCGGCTTTGACGTTCATCTCCGCGGCCAGCGCGCGCACCGGCGCTTCGCCGGTTTCTTGCGACAGGTCGGGCCATTCATCAATCATCGCCCGCAGGCGGCGCGCCGCTGCCAACGCCTGCGCGGGCGTCAACCGCTTGCCCAACAGCCGTTGGGGATCCGGTTCGGCGCGGTCTTCGAAGAAAAAGCCGGCCACCTCAGGCGCGTCGCTGAGCGTTTTCAGCCGCGGCTGCAAGATGGGCATGATCTGGCGCAGTTTCTCATCGTCCACCTGGTAGCCCGCCCGCTCGAAGAAGGGGCGCACGCGCCGCATCAAATCGTCCAGCGGCAGGGCACGGATGTGCAATCCGTTGAAATGATCGAACTTGGAAAAATTGATGGCCGCCGGCGCGGGGTTCAGTTTACGAATGCTGAACTTTTGCACCAAATCGTCCAGGGTAAAGAATTCCGTGCGATCGTCGTAGCTCCAGCCCATCAACGCAATCCAGTTGATGGTGGCTTCCGGCAGATACCCCATCGCTTCCAGGTCGGTGATAAAAATGGAGCGGCCATCCTTCATCAGGTTTGCGGCTTCGCGTTTGCTCATCTTCCCTTTGCCGCTGGGTTTAAGAAACACGGAAAGGTGCACCCATTCCGGCTGTTCCCAGCCAAAAGCCTGGTAGATGTGCACATGCAAAGGGAAGGTCGGCAGCCATTCGGAGCCGCGCAAAACGTGTGTGATCTCCATCAGGTGGTCGTCCACCATCGAGGCCAGGTGATAGAGCGCCAAACCATCCGATTTGACCAGGATAGAATCGTCCAGGTTGGCGTTGTCGTAAACGATCTCGCCCCGCAGGGCGTCGCGGCAGACCACCTGTCCTTCTCGCGGCATCTTGAAGCGGATGACGTGCCGCTCCCCGGCTTCAACCCGCGCACGGGCTTCAGCGGGAGGAATGTTGCGGCAATGACCATCGTAGCGGATGGACTCCTTGCGCCGTTTTTGTTCTTCTCGCACTTTTTGCAAGCGTTCCGCGGAACAAAAACAGGGGTAGGCATGGCCGCGCTCCACCAGTTCCCAGGCGTAGCGCTGGTAGATTTCCTTGCGTTCCGATTGGCGGTAAGGGCCATACGGGCCGCCAATATCCGGGCCTTCGTCCCATTCCAGCCCCAGCCAGCGCAAAGCGCGCACGAACTCCGCCTCGGCTTCCGGTTGGTAGCGTTTGCGGTCGGTATCTTCAATGCGCAAGATGAACTGGCCGCCGGTGGCGCGCGCCAGCAAATAGTCGTAAAGGGCTGTGCGTGCGCCGCCCAAATGCAGGCGGCCAGTGGGAGAGGGTGCAAAACGCACCCGAGCAGGCTTGGAATTCACAATTACCTCCGAAAAAATATCAAAAATCCAGCACCTGGTGGTGGAGCGCGACGCTTTCCACCAACCCGATGCCCAACATCAGAGAGAGCAAACCGCTGCCGCCGTAGCTGATAAACGGCAGCGGCAACCCGGTCACCGGAATCAGGTTCAGGTTCACGGCCACATTCACCGCCCCCTGAAAGAAGAGCAAGACCGCCACCCCGTAGGCAATCAGGGCGCCGGACAGGTCGCGAGCCTGGCGAGCAATGCGCAGGCAGCGCCAGATGATGAAGCCGATCAGTAGCAACACGCTGACAGCGCCGACAAAGCCAAATTCTTCTGAAATGGCCGAGAAAATAAAATCCGTATGCCGCACCTTGAGAAAACGCAGTTGGGTTTGCGTTCCGGCGCCGTACCCCTTCCCCGTCAACCCGCCGGAGCCAATGGCGATCAGGGCCTGAAGCACGTTATACACCGCCCCATAACTGGCGTTGGGGTCGGGAAAGAGAAAGTTGAGCACGCGGGCTTGCTGATAAGGCGCCAGGAAGGGAAACGCCACCACCGACAAGACGATGCCGCCGGACCCCATCATGAAGACGTACTTCAGCGGCAAGCCTGCCTGCCACAAAAGGGCAAACCAGATCACGCTCATCACAATCACGTTGCTCAGGTTGGGCTGCAAGAAGATCCACAAGGCCAGGGAAAACATCCAAAAGAAGCTGCCCGCGATCCAACGCCAATCTTTAGGGCGGTCTTGTGTGACCTCAAAATAACGCGCCAGCAGCAAGATGACCACGATCTTCGCCAGTTCCGTCGGCTGGATGAAGATTTCGCCCAGTTGCAGCCAGCGGGCGGCGCCGAAGACGGCTTGCGCCCCGAGAAAAATGATGAACAACAAGATCAGCATGGTGACGTACATGGGGATGTACATCACCAGCCAGTAGCGATAATCGATCATCGCCACCAGCATGGCGATCGCCAGCCCGATAGAGGCAAAAATGATCTGGCGTTGAGGCAGCTGCGCCAGGATTTCGTTGCCGGCGATCGCGGAGCGGATCATCACCACGCCGAAAGCGATGGCCAGGATCATCGCCCCCAGCAGCC
>WGAD01000274.1 GCA_015489255.1 Anaerolineales bacterium
CGTCTTAATGCCCTTACGGGCACGGGGTGATTCAGAGAGCGGCTTTTGGCGGGTTTCCTCCCACTTTGGCCCCGTTTTGGGCCATTTTTTGCGGGTTTTCTCCCACTTTGGCAAAAATCGTTGCGCATAAACCGCTCCTATGGCGCACCATGCGCCATATTTTTGCGTACCCCCCCCTGCATTTTTGGCCTAAACAGCCCGTTTTCAGGAGGGGGGTACGCAAAAACTATACTCCAAAACACCAATTTTGGCAAGTCAAAGCCTACGTTTGTCATAAAACCAGAACTTCCGGCGGCGGTGTCGGCCGGCCCTGCCCCAAAGTAATGATACGCGCCCGGCAATCGGCGCATAGAAAATAAATCCGCACACTATCTTCCTTTTCATTTAGCAGTTGTTTGACCTGCTTTTGAAAACGCTTAAGTTCAGCCGGCGTCAACCAGGCTTCGAAGACGCTGTATTGCACGCGCTCGCCCAGCGCTTCCAGTTTTTTGGCCACCTTCAGGCGCCGTTTGTCGTCCGGCACGTCGTAGGCGATCAGGTAAAAGGCGCGCTCGCTCATCGGAACCCCATGCCCGTATAGCCGGGGTCGCCGCGCTGCAGGCGGTCGGCCACCTGGCGGGCCTGTTCGATGACGCACTGACGCAAGGGCAGCTGCACGCCGCGCAGCGGGTGGGTGAAGCGGCGCTCCAGGCGCTCTTCAAAGGCCAGCAGATAACGTTTGCGCCCGCCTTGCGAAAGAATCACCGGGCGCTCCGGCGGGCCCGGGGCAAAGTCTTGCGGCGTCACCCGCCCGCTGTTGCAGGCCCACAGCACAACCCCATCCACCAGCGGACGAAACTCCTCCACCAGGTCCAGCCCCAGTGCGGGGCGGTTGTAGGCCACCTCGTGCAAAAAACCGGCGTAAGGGTCCAGCCCCACCGTCTGGACGGCGCTGGCTGCAATATGCGTCAGCAGGGTGTAGCCCAGCGAAAGCAGCACGTTGACCGGATCGCGCGGCGGGCGGCGGTTGCGCCCGTCGAAGCGCCATTGCGGGGCAAAGAGCCGCCGCAGCCCGCGGAAATACGCCTTCCCCGCCGAGCCTTCGTGTCCGCGCAGGGAAGAAAGCTTCGTCCGGCGGCGCACCCCGTCCAGCGCGGCCTGGATCTGGTCGATCGCCGCGGCGATCTCCGGGTCGCCCCGCTGGCGGTTGTGGCGTCCCAGCAGGGCGCGCTGGTGGCGCAGTTTGGCAGTCACAAAACCGCGAGCCATCTCCAGCTTGAAGGCTTCATCATCCAGGGCGCGGTATTGTGCCTTGCGCAGCGGCACGTGCGGCGTCAGCCCGGCGGAAAGGCGCCCCTTGAAGGCCCCGTCCACGGTCAAAAAGACCACGTCGATCCCGCGCGCCAGCAAAACACCGATGGCCGGCGTGCTCAGGCCGATGTTGCCGAAGAGCACCACTTCCGAGACGTGCCCCAGCGGCAGGTGGGCCAGGGTTTCGCCTTCGTGTTCCACCAGCAGGCGCCCTTTGCGGATGCGGACCTTGGCCAGTTGCTGCGTGAGATAAAGCGGCGGCATATTCCCCTCCTGCGGGCCGAAAGGACGGTTACCGTCCCCCGTTGCTGCGCTCGGCCCGGCGGCACTGCCCCAGCCCCATCGTCGTGCCAACCCCCAGGCCGGCGTAAAAGGCAAAATCGGCCAGCAGCCCCAGCAGGCTCATCCAGTAGCGGTCGTAATTCACGGTGCGGAAGGTCGCCCGGCCGAGCATACCGATGCGCGTTTGCCCGGGTTTGAGCGCCACCCGGCGCGTGCGGATCTGGTGGCGGGTGATGACCAGACATTCGGCGGCGTAACGGCGCAGTTCATCCGGCAAAGCGATGGGAGAAAACGCATTCCAACGCGCCAGCAAACTGCCGAAGACCAGTTCGGGCAGCGGCAGGGGAAGATGTCGTCCGCCGGTTTTGAACGCGGTGGGAGAGACAAAGGACAAATCGAGCCGCCGCGGCGGCTGACCGATCCGCGCCGTCAGCCAGGGGGCAGCCAGAGCCTGCCACGAGACGGCCCCGGCCCAGGGGTGGGCCTCCGGGTCCACGCTCACCGCCCGGATGGAAAAGGCGTGCCCGTCCAGTTCGGCGGTTGCGCCGGGGGCCAGCAGACCGCCGGGGGCAATCGCCTCCCGCAAGGCGGCCTCCATCGGGTCGCTGAGCGCGGTCAGGCGCAAGAAGACGGCCTCGCCGGTGGACAGGCGTCCGCCCCACAGGGTGGACACGGTGAACGGGCGCGGCGCGGCCGGGTCATCGTGGACGCGGGCGGCTTCGGCGGGGTCGGCGGCCTGCAAAGCGCGGAGCGCCAGGGCGTGGGCGGCGCGCCCCCACCAGGACGGGAGCGGCTGGTCTGCCGGGAAGGAGGGGGGCTGCAGGGTAAGCACCAGCGCAAGCGGCACGGCTCACCCCCGCTGACGGCGGGCCTGCTCACGCACGGCCTGCAAGTTGATGATCTCGGCCACTTCATAACGCGGCGGCAGGGCATCTTTCACCGGCCGCAGGCGCACGATGGGCGGGAAGTAGCCCGTCAGCCCGTGCAGGTGTGCCAGCAGCGCCGCCGCGCTGAAGTTGAGCGCCGGCGGGACGATGAGCAGCGGCTTCGTCTGCCAGTCTTCGGGCGAAAGGGGAATCTCGGCCACCTTCGCCGCGATCTGGGCCGCAAAGGGCTGGCCGTTATCCATCTGCGAAGGGATGGCGATCACCCCGGCGATCTTCTCGCCGGTGAGGGCTTCGATTTGTGCTTTTTGCTCTTCGGTGAGGGGGTGTGAGAAATTCAAAATGAGCATCTGATACCTCGTCATGTCATGTCTTCTGGTTGGCGTCAAAAGGCATCGCCTTTTTTAGGTTGGGTAGCGGAAGGCTATGCCTTCCGCTACCCCCTTTCATGGAAACCTGATGGAGACCCGCACCGGATGGGCCGGTGGCGCTCCGGCATAATTTGCCGCGCTGGACCAGGGGTAGGCTTCCGGGGTCTCGGCCAGACCGGCGCGCAGCGGGTTGGCGTGGATGTAGCGGATTTTCTCCCGCAGTTTGTGTTCGGTGTACACGTTGAAATCGTACCCCGCGCCCTTCTGCCAGACCTTGTAGCGCCAGTTGCGGCGGTGAGGGCGCTCTTGCGGCTGCCGTAGAGGTTCGGGGATTGCATACCTGGGAGGGTCTCCCGGGTGGGGGAAAGCATCCTTCCCTGGGTAGGGGAAAGC
>WGAD01000275.1 GCA_015489255.1 Anaerolineales bacterium
CCGCTGACCTGCGCGACCTCTTGCGCGAGGAACTGCGTCGGCGCCTGGACGAACCGCCGGTCCTGGCTTTTACCTCCCGCCCGTACGTGATCCTGGTGGTGGGCGTCAACGGCTCTGGCAAGACGACCACAATCGCCAAACTGGCAAAACGTTTCCAGGAGGAGGGGCGCCAGGTGTTGCTCGGCGCCGCCGATACGTTCCGCGCTGCCGCCATCGACCAGTTGCAGATCTGGGGAGACCGCCTGGGCGTGGAAGTCATCAGCGGTCAGCAAGAAGGCGACCCCGGGGCAGTGGCCTACAACACCGTGCAAGCCGCCCAGGCGCGCGGCGCCGATATCGTCCTGATTGATACGGCGGGCCGCTTGCACACCCGTTTCAACCTGATGGAAGAGCTGAAAAAAGTGCATCGGGTGACGGGCAAGGCGCTGCCGGGCGCGCCGCACGATGTCTGGCTGGTGTTAGATGCCACCACCGGGCAAAACGCTATCCACCAGGCACGGGCCTTCAAAGAGGCCGTGCGCGTGACCGGCGTCATCCTGACCAAGCTGGATTCTTCCGCCCGCGGCGGCATGGCCTTTGCCATCCAGCGCACGCTGGGGCTGCCGATCCTCTTTGCCGGGCTGGGCGAAACAGCCGACGATCTGCAACCTTTTGACCCCGATGCCTTTATTCGCGGCATTCTGGGAGAGGAGTAAACGCTCATGGAAGACCTGATTTCCCGATTGAACAAACTCAATGCCCTGATTTCCGATCTACTGGTGCGTCTTTGACATCGCTCAAAAAGAGCAAACCCTGGAAAAACTAGAAAAAGAGATCAACGCCCCCGGATTTTGGGATGACGTCCAGCGCGCGCGTCAGGTGAGCAAACAGGCCGCAGATTTGCGGGCAGAGATTAACGCTTGGCGAGGGTTTCAACAACGCGTGGCCGATGCCCTGGAACTGGCGCAAATGGAAGACGAATCTTTGCGCGAGGAACTGACCGCCGAGGTGGAAGCGCTGGAAAAAGAAGGAGAACGCAAGGCATTTTATGCCATGTTATCGGGCCCGTACGATGCCGACGATGCCATTCTGGCGATTCACGCCGGGGCCGGCGGCACCGACAGCCAGGACTGGGCCGAGATGCTGATGCGCATGTACCTGCGTTGGGCGGAAAAGCATGGCTACCAGACGGAGATCCTCGATATGACCGAGGGCGAAGAAGCCGGCATCAAATCGGTGACCATCGCTGTCAACGGGCGCTATGCTTACGGTTACCTGCGGGCCGAAAAGGGCGTGCACCGCCTGGTGCGTTTGTCGCCTTTCGATTCGGCGCACCGCCGGCACACCTCGTTTGCGCTGGTCGAAGTCTTGCCGCAGATAGCCACCGACAGCCCGGAGGTGGAAATCAACCCCGCCGATTTGAAGATCGACGTGTACAAATCCGCTGGGGCAGGTGGACAAAACGTACAAAAGAACGCCACGGCGGTGCGCATCACGCACTTGCCCACGGGCATTGTCGTCTCTTGCCAAAACGAGCGTTCGCAGCTGCAAAACCGCGAAAATGCCTTGCGCGTGCTCAAGGCGCGCTTGCTGGAACTGAAGTTGCAGGAACAGGCCGAGAAGATCTCCGAACTGAAGGGAGAATATACCAAAGCGGAGTGGGGCAGCCAGATCCGCTCCTATGTGCTTCACCCATACCAGATGGTCAAAGATCATCGTACCGGGTACGAGGTGGGCAACACCCAGGCAGTGCTGGACGGCGATTTGGACGGCTTCATGGAAGCCTATTTGCGTCAGGCCGATTGAAACCCTTGCAAGATCAAAAGCCCCCCGCCAAACAGCGGGGGGCTTTTCAGAGATCGCACACGAACCAACCGTGCGCAGGACTTCCTGTGCGAGAGCTAAGCGCCGTTCTTGCGGGCTTTGGCGCGCTCCAGGGCCTGTTGCCAGGCGATCTGCATGGCGGTCAGTTCGGGTTCTTTCTCCTCGTCTTCGAAGCTAGAAATGTTGATCTTCTTGCTGCGGCGGTTCTTGGAGCCGCCTTTCTTGCCGCGCCGCTGTCGTTTGCTGGGCAGGGCCACGCCATCGCCGCTCATATCCATCATTGGGGCGGTGTCTTGTTCTTCTTGCAAGGGGGCCGGCTGAAGGGCTTTCAAACTCAGGCGAATCTGCTTCTTGCGACGGTTGACTTCCAGCACCTTGGCTTCCACCTCATCGCCGATCTTCAAAACTTCGTCGGGGGTGCGCACATAGCCGTGGGCAATTTCGCTGACGTGCACCATGCCGGGGCGTTCTGCGCCGATCTCGATGAAAGCGCCGTAGGGTTCCATCCGCACAACTGTGCCCTTGACCACCATATCCGCTTTGATTTCGCGCCATTCGAGCGGCAGGGGTTCGATCATGGTCAGTTCAATCCGGTCTTTTTTCACCTGGCGCACCCACACATCCACTTCGTCACCCACGTTGACGACGTCTTCGGTGCGGTTGACGGGTTCTTTGCGCAGGTGGGAAATGTGCACCACGCCCGGAAGCGAAAGGCCGATGTCCACAATCGCGCCGGCGATGGTGGTGCGGATCACCTTTCCTTTGAAATGCTGTTTCCGCTGAATGTCTTGCACGGAATTGGTGGTCGTGTCCATATGCTGATCTCCTGTTCTGGTGTCTTTGAATTTATGCCGAAAGCTGATTATATCCACCGTGTGGAAGCCTGTCAATCAACCTGCGGCGGGTCGATGATTTAGTGTGCCGTCCACGGCTGGTCGGTCTGGCGAGGACGGCAAAGAAAACGCCGGTTCCGTTTTGAACCGGCCTCGGTGAGCCACCGAAGGGATTTGAACCCTTGACCTGACGATTACGAATCGCCTGCTCTGCCAGCTGAGCTACGGTGGCGTTGGCGGCGCGATTATACAGTATAACCGGCAAAAGCGCAAGACTTTCTCCACCCGTTTTTTGCGGACGCCAGCGGCGGCTAGGCCCTTGATATAATGAGGCATTCTTTGTGCGGAGACACTATGCGGATTGCCATGCTGTCTTATCATACCTGTCCGCTGGCTACGTTGGGAGGCAAAAACACCGGCGGCATGAACGTCTATGTGCGCGACCTGACGCGGCAATTGGGGGCGCTGGGCGTGCGGGTGGATGTCTTCACTCGTTCAGAGGATGAGCATGTGCCCCACGTTTTGCATGATTTGGGCTACGGCAATCGCGTCGTTCACATCCCCGCAGGGCCGGAGCGCCCTTTGCCCAAACGAACCCTGGCAACCTACATCCCCGATTTTGTGCACCAGGTGCAAAATTTTGCCGCCCGCAAGGGGATACGTTACGATCTGATACACAGCCATTATTGGATGTCTGGCCTGGCGGCTGGCACACTGGCTTCTCATTGGGGCGGTGCGCCGGTTGTGCATATGTTTCACACGCTGGGAGAGATGAAGCGGCGCATCGGTCGCAGTGCGGAAGAGCGCGAGGGAGAGTACCGTCTGCGTGGAGAACGTCAGGTGTTGGCGCTGGCGGATAAAGTGGTGGCAGCCACCCTGGCCGAAAGGGTGCAACTGCGCTGGTTGTACGATGCGCCGGAAGAAAAACTGGTGGTCATTCCGCCGGGGGTGGATACCAGCCGTTTTTACCCCATCCCAAAAGATGAAGCCCGCGCCTACCTGGGAATGCATCAGGAAGACCAGGTGGTGTTGTTCGTGGGCCGGATCGAGCCGCTCAAAGGGCTGGATACCCTGCTGGAAACCATGGCGGGATTGCAGAGCGGCCAAATACAAGGGCAGCGCCCCTTGTATTTAATGGTTATCGGCGGGGAGCCGGAGGCCTCGCCAGAAGCCATGAGCGCGGAAATGCACCGCCTGCAAGCGCTTTGCGATCGGTTGTGCCTCAACCGGATGGTGCTCTTTTTGGGCAAGCGCAGCCAGGACACCCTACCCTATTATTACTCAGCAGCCGATGTGTTGGTGATGCCTTCGCACTACGAATCCTTTGGTATGGTCGCGCTGGAAGCGATGGCTTGCGGTACGCCGGTTATTGCCAGCCATGTGGGAGGATTGGCCTTTCTCGTGCAAGAAGGCCGCACGGGGTTCACGGTTCCTTCGGGAGATGCGCGCGCCCTCGGCGCCCGGCTGCGTCAATTGTTGACAGATGACGCTCTGCGGGAGCGAATGGGCGCTCAAGCAGCGACTTACGCCTGCGGCTACGATTGGGCCTTGATCGCCCGCCGAATGACAGCGCTTTACGAAGAAGTGTTGCAACGCAAAAAAACGCCGGTTTAGCCCCCTTCTCCATTGTCTTTCATGTGCACCTCAAAGAGGGTAGAGCCGCTGATTTCGCGGGTGCGCAGTTCAAACCATTGGTGATAATGCCGCAGCAAGCGGGACAATTGCTTATGCCCATAAGAACGCGGATCGAAACCCGGGTCGAGCTGATAGAGCGCGTTGCCGATGGCTGAAAGCGACGCCCAGCCATCTTCACGGACGGCCATTTCGTAAGCCTGCCGCAGCAAGGGAATGGGTTCGGGGTCTTTTTTGCGGTGGCGGCGCTGACTGCGGCGTTTGTGGGCACGCCGATCGCTTTTGTTGCTTCCCTCACCGTTTTCTTCCAGATCTTCCAGCAGCAGGTTTTCCGTATAAACGAAGACATCGCAAGCGTTGACGAAAGCTTTGGGCGTATCTTTGCGGCCAATGCCCATGACGAAAATGCCCGATTCACGGATGCGGGTTGCCAGGCGGGTGTAGTCGCTGTCGCTGGAAACCAGGCAAAACCCGTCCACCACGCCGCTGTGCAGCAGATCCATGGCATCGATAATCATGGCGCTGTCGGTGGCGTTTTTGCCGACGGTGTAACGAAATTGCTGAATGGGCTGGATGGCGTGATAGTTGAGCACCTCTTTCCATTGGTTCATGTTAGAGGTGGTCCAATCGCCATAAATGCGCCGCACGGTGAGCTGCCCGTATTTGCCAGCTTCTACCAGCATTTGGGGCAACAGACGGGCGCGGGCGTTGTCGCCGTCAATGAGCAGGGCAATTTTTCGGCGCGGCAAGCGTTCTTCTTCGTTCATGTGCCGGGGGCTCCTTGTAATGGCGCGTGTAAGTTTTCTCTTGGCAGGCAGTCGAACATAAACCATCATCAGTGATGTTTGTGCAGTTCGTCTTTATCAAATCTTCATGGTGTGCACAAATAGCGTTTATACTTTGGTTATAACATACTTTCCAGACAGGGTAACGCTATGGCAAAAATTCTTGTAATTGATGACGAACCGAATATCCGCAACCTGGTCGCTGCCTATCTTAAACCGGAAGGGTATGAAGTCTACCTGGCGGAAGATGGGCCTGGTGGCTTGAAGGCAGCCCGCGCTTTTAAACCGGACGTAATTGTGCTGGACGTGATGCTGCCGGGCATGGACGGGATGGAATTGCTCACTCGCTTGCGGCGAGAATCGAACGTGTATGTCATTATGCTGACGGCAAAAAC
>WGAD01000276.1 GCA_015489255.1 Anaerolineales bacterium
GCAAAAAACTGCCCGCCAGGTGAATGCCGTGCCTGGCCGCCGTTGCCTGCATCCATTTGGCCGTCACTCCGGTGGGCGGTTCGGCCCGACGGAAATTTTCCGGAGTATAGCCGTAGCCCGTGTTGAACAGCTCGGGCAAAACGACCAGTTCCGCCCCTTGCGCTGCCGCCCGGGCGACCAACCCCTCGGCGCGTTGCAACCGTTCGCCTGTCGGTGCGTAGCCGGCGTCCATCTGGACAGCCGCCGTCCGTATCTGAGAACGCATGATGATTCTCCTTTATTATTCCAACCCGGCCCACCTGCGGCGCCGACGGGCGCCTCTTCTGCCGCCATGTTTGCGTGGTTTAAGGGCCGAAGAGAGCCGCCCAGGTGTTGGGGCCGACGATGCCATCCACGGCCAGGCCGCGGTCTTGCTGAAACCGGCGCACGGCGGCATCGGTCGCCGGCCCAAAGATGCCATCGGCCTCGCCGACTTCTGTGTAGCCTAACGCGAGCAGTCGTTCCTGCAAGCGTTGCACATCCTCGCCGCTCATGCGCGGATCGGTCAAATACAAGTTGCGCGTCAGCTCCGGGGTTGGCGTAGGTGTTGGGTAAAGCGCTTCCAGCCCCACCGGCGTGGGGATCTGTGCTCCGCGTCCCAGGCAAACCGGCTCCAGGCTCAGAGGCGGCGTCTCCGGCGGAGCGCCGAGAGCCAGCCGGTCCAGTCGGGGAACGTCACCCGCATCCAGCGCGTTCATGTCCGGGCGATTGTGGACGCTTTGCGCGACAAACGGCTGCTGCGTCCAATAAGTCGTGCGCGTAACTTGCAGCACATTCAAGACCTCGCCCTCATCGGCGATGCGCGCAAGCCAGGGAAAACGGCTGTCTTCCTGGTAGGTATCCCCTCGCAAGCCGGCGCGCCCAGCCAGCAGAAGATCGCCGTCAGGCAGTGCGAGGATGTCCATGACCTCGATGCCGGTTTCGCGCCCAGCGGGAGAATTGCTGGCATGAAGGAATTTCTCCCACAGAAGATTGCCCTTTGCATCCAGGCGCGCCAGCCAAACCAGCTTGCGCCGGTCCCAGAGTTCCGACTTGCCAGCAACCGCAAAACCGCCATCGGGCAGCCCGGCCACAGCGGAGAGCATGGAAGTCCTGCCATGCGCCGTTCCGATCACCCCCTGAAACACCAGTTTGCCGCCAGGTTGTATTTCTAAAATGAGGGCAGGGGCACCACTCCAGAGGACGTATCCTTGCCCGTCCGCAGCCGGACGCAAGGACAAGTCGTGCCCAACGTATTCTTCCCAGTCCTTCGTCACCAGCGAAGCGTGCCAGGCCAGTGACCCGCCGCTGGAAAGTTGCCCCCACCAAATATCACCTCCCGCGCCAGAAGCCGAATAGTTATACGTCCCAAAGAGCATTCCATCCGGGGTTACATACTGCACAGATTCTATCCCGCTCGCCGTGCCATAAGCTTGCACATACGCATTTCCTTCGGCAGTCTGCAAACCGAAAAGCAAATTCGAAAGCAGAGTCGCTTGCATGTCATTACTCAGGTAACTATCTGTCGTCACCCCCAGTGCCCGTTCGGGAGAGACCCAAAACGGCGTTCCAAAGGGCCATTCTGCAGCCCAGGCCAGTTCTCCCTGCTCATCAAAGACGGCCAGCCATCCATCGCCTTGTATGCCAAACCCGCCCTCTTCAAAATAATGGAAACTGTACACCTGCCACCGGTGCAGCACCTGACCATCGGGCGCAACTTCCACCACCAGGGGCGTCAGGCGCTTTCCTGAGGGCAACCTCAAAGAAAGCAAAAAGGTGTTCTGCGGCGTGATCTCTCCGCTGGCCTCGGGCAGCCAGCCCGCCAGCCGATCGGGCGCGTCGGTTGCCAAATTCAGCGCCCGAATCCATTCCAGCCGACCATCCAGGGCAAAGCGTGCCAGCCAGGGGTAGCCATCTGCCATGCCCAGCGCCAGCACCGCCTCATCGCCCCACGGATAAAGACGATACACACTGCCCTCGGCAAGGAGCGAATAAGCCCAATCGTACCCTGCATCAAAGGGACACGTCACAGGCGTCGGCGTAGCGGTGATCGACGCAACCGATGCAGCAGTCGGCGTGGAAAGTTCTGGCTTCGATGAATGGGCCACGGTGGGGGTGCGAGGCGGGCTCGGTGATGGCTCTACGCGGGCCGGCGTTTTTTCACCACAAGCCGACAGCCACAAAGCAAAGGCCAGCAGGATCAGGCCGTATTTTTTCATCGCCAACCTTCCTTCCGCAAAGACGGCTTAACGCTCATACACATTGATCACACACTGGAAATCCAGAATCCCCTGGCTGTCGCGCGCCAGGTCGTAAGCCACAAACAGACGATCGCCATCCAGCAACACCCAGGGACGCTGGGCATTGAACCCCTCCTGCACCTGGGTGATCCGCATCTGCTCCAGGCGGTTCCAGTTCATGTCGTAAATGGAAAGCCACACATCGCCGCGACTGTGCTCGCCGCGATGATAGGCAACGTAAATCGTTTCGCCATCCACAACCCCGCCCATCGACCACTGGGCATTTTCCTCCAGCAGCAGGCTGCGAATGAAATTCCAGTCGGCATCATAAATATATGCCTTGAGATTGTTGCGCACGAAGTTATCGCTGGCAACATAAGCGAACCCCTCACCGTAAGGGATCAGCGTGCCGCCATTGATGTTGGATTCATCGCTCAAAATATGGTCTTCCAGGGGATTGAGGTCACGGTCATACACCCACACATGGGTGTTCAGCACATCGTCGGGGCCGGCCCTTTGTCCCTCTTGCATAGAGGCATAATTGGGGTTGTACAACCCGCTCAGATAAACCCGCCCATCCCAGACGCGCAGCATCTGGTCGTTGGCCGCATGGCCGGCGGGCAGTGGCACGATGACCGACTTCACCAGGTTGAAATCTTCATCGTATTTGCTCAACAGCCAGCCCTCAGGGTGAGCGTTGAGCAAATAATAGAACTGCCCATCGCTGTCGATGGCGTAATCGCCGCCACGGGTGGAAAACAACATCGGTTCACCCCAGGTCGTCAAATCGGCGGAGAGTGTGCGGCGAACATCCCCCTGGTAAGCGCGCGCCTCGTCCACGGCGCGGTTGTCAAACGCACCGCCGAAGATCACCTCATATCCGGCGCCGTCTGCTCGCGGAAACAGGCGGCAAAACGCGCCCAGATCAAATTGCTGCGGGTAGGGGAGGGTGCCGATCAGGGTCGTCCGATACGTCCAGGTTGCGCCCGAAGCCGCGCTAACCTGAGCCAGGTACGTTTCCTGGGGCAAAACCTCGGAAGACTGGCCCTGTACGTACATCGCCGCCCCCGGATCGGAAGCCGTGGCCGCGGGAGGAGGCGCGGAACCGGCGGGGGGCTGCCCCCCTGGATCAGCGGGCGGCGGCCCGCCGGCCGCCGGCGGGTTGGCCGGCGGCTGCATGGACGGAGCTGGCC
>WGAD01000277.1 GCA_015489255.1 Anaerolineales bacterium
GTCTGCACACAGCCCTATGCGTTCCATGCTGGTGCGGGGGTCAGCGCTGCCGGCCGGCCAGTTACCGCCAGCAGCGTTGGCAGAATCGACGAGCGTTCCGTCTGGCGCCAGAAGGGTCAGCGTCTCTCCAGTGTTAGATAGCGTCCCTGTGTAAATCTGGTCGGCGGGCACATCGGCTACCGTGTTATCGTCTGTCCGTTCCAGCAAAAAGTAACCACCGGCGGCAATCGTGCCCTGCAGGGCGATCTCGGGCGCGCCATCGGCAGCCACCAGCCGCCACCCCGTCAGATCAACGGGTTGGTCGGTGGGGTTATACAATTCTATCCACTCATCGTAAGAGGAGGCCTCGGTGCCGGCCCAGGCCACCTCGCTGATGATCACCCCCGGCCAGCTGCCCTGCGCAAGGAGATTCAAGCGGCCAGCTTCCCCTTGCCAGCCGCCAGGCGTCAGTAAAATCAACACAGCCCCTAGCAGATTTTTCCAACGCATGGCAAACAAAAAGCGCACAAACAGGAACCGTTCCCCGCGCGTTCAAGGAACGAAGTGTGCGCGTGTGTACGAGCAGTTTGGGCGGCGATGAAATCAGCGCGGTTCGATCACAAAGCGAATGGCCGTCCTCACCTTGCCGTCTTCAATCTCAACATCCACAAATTCCGGCACGCAAACGACGTGGATGCCATCACCGGCCAGATAGCCCGTAGCCAGCACGATGGCCTTAACAGCCTGGTTGACTGCGCTGGCGCCAATGGCTTGAACCTCGGCGCGCTGGTGTTCGCGGACGACCCCAGCGATCGCCCCTGCGACAGCCGAAGTGCGGGAGTTGGCTTTCACTCGAATAATATCCATGGGAACCTCCCAAAAACAAAGTTGAGCGCAGGGTTGTTTACGCTGCCTGCATGTGCCTTCATTATGGAGGAGGTTTTTGTTTTGCGCAAGTGCTTTTTAGGGGTTCTTTTTTTCTTTTCTTTCTTTTTGTGTTAATTAGTCATTGTAGTAGGGCCTGGGGATATGTGGATAACCCCGCCGACGCGCCCTCTGCAGCGCCAGATGTTCAGGTTAAGCCCTGGCGCTGCGCCATATTTTCCCATCCAGAAAAACGCTCGCTGTGGAGAGAAAAAGAGGGGGGTGTGGACAAGTTGTACACAGTTTCCTCACAAAAAAGGGGGCTGGGAAAATATAGCCTTTCAGAATTGAAAGCCCCCATATATGGGGGCAGGGCAAAAAACTTTTTTGAACAATTGAGCAGGTTTTCCACAACAAGGGCTACTTTTCCACACATTTTCAGCACTTATCCACAGGTTTTGTGGAGAAGAGGCCGCGGTTGGGGCCATATGTGGCAGAAATTGTCTGGATATTTCAGGCTTCTCGCAGCCATTCGCGCACCGCGGCCTCGGGGTAACGGAAGGCTTGCAGGCGGTCTAGCAAGGCGCCGGGGCGATCGGCGGTTTGTAGCATGGCATAATGCGCGGGCATGATGAAACCGGCTGCGCTCATGGATTCCAGCGCGGTGAGAAGGGGGCGGAAATAGCCGTCTACCTCCAGCAAGCCGACGGGCTTGGCGTGATCGCGCACTTGCAGGCCGGTCAGCACTTCGAAGAGTTCGTCCAGCGTGCCAAAACCGCCCGGCAGGGTGATGAAGGCATCGGCCAGGGCGATCATGCGCTGCTTGCGCGCGGGCATATGAGGGGCCACTTCCAGCTTCGTCAACCCGCGATGGACGAGGGCCGGGGTGTTCATCGCCTCGGTGATGACGCCGATCACCTGGCCGCCCCGCTGCAAGGCAGCGTCGGCCACGGCGCCCATCAGGCCGGTTTTGCCCGCGCCATATACCAGCGTCAGGCCGCGGGCGGCCAATGTCTCGCCCAGTTGGCGGGCGGCGTGGAAATATTTCGGTGCGACGGCATCCGCAGAGCCGCAAAAGACGCAGATTCGTTCCATAAAAACAGCCCTTTCTTGTTGCAGTGTGGTCAGTATATCACGGACCCTTGTATCGGCAGGCGGTTAGAGTTTCATAAGATGCGCGTTAATTTTCTTGACTTCCCTTTCTTTCTGTGCATAGAATAGGTTACCCGCGTTGGCGGGATTCTTGTGTTGCAATTATCCCAGTGTTTATTGCAGGAAGAGGCGTATGGAGTACAAGGATTATTATCAGATCTTAGGGGTAGAGAAAAACGCATCCGAAGAGGAGATCAAAAGCGCTTACCGCAAATTGGCGAAACAATATCATCCGGATTTCAACAAGGACGATCCGCAGGCTGAGGAGCGCTTTAAAGAAATCAACGAAGCCTATCAGGTCTTGAGCGATCCGGAGGCCCGACGCAAATACGATCAGATTGGCGCGGCCTATGCCGGGGGCGTCGGTGCGGGCGGCGTGCCCTTCGATTGGGGGGAATATTTTGGCGCCAATGGCGGCGGCGTCCGCATCGACTTCGATGGCGGCGGCTTCGACGAATTTTCCGATTTCTTCCGCGCCATTTTTGGCGGTTTGGGCGGACGCCCGGCTTCGCCGCGCACGCAGCGCGCGGCCACTCGGCGGGTGACGATCACCCTGGAGGAGGCCTACCGGGGAACGGAGCGCGTCGTCGACAATGGCATCCAACGCAAACGGGTGCGCATTCCGCCAGGCGTCAAGACGGGGTCCCGCGTGCGGGTGCGCGGCATGGGGCCGCCAGGCCCCGATCAGCGTCCGGGCAATCTGTATTTGCTCATCAATGTATTGCCCGACCCGCGTTTTGAGCGCCAGGGCGACGATTTGCACACCGATGTGACCATCGACGCTTTTACCGCCATGCTGGGCGGCGAGACGCCGATCCCGACGATCGAAGGCAAGGAGGTCAAATTACGCATTCGGCCAGGCACCCAACCCGGGCAGGTTTTCCGCGTGCGCGGGTATGGGA
>WGAD01000278.1 GCA_015489255.1 Anaerolineales bacterium
ATCCATTGGCGGCGCGGCGCCCATCGCCACAGCCGGAGACTCGGATGCAGCCTCGGGCACGCCGGCAGTGGCCGGAGCCACGCTATCCGCCGACCGCTGGGCCCCACTGGCACATGCGCCCAACCCCAACGCGACCAGCAACAACCACACAAACAGGGACTTTCTCATGGGAACTCCTCCAAAAAAGCAAAACAGACGTCCTCTTACGTTCTCAGGACGTCTGTTGCGCGGATTTTGTTCCCGCTTATTCAGTCGGTTTCAGGGCATCCAGGCGGCGTTGCACCATCTCCAGCATGGCCTGTAAATGGCGCGCCTTCTCTTCCAGGAAAGCCCTTTCCTCTTGCGGGGATTGCTGTGCCCAGGGGGGCGCAACCATCTCTTCTTCCATCATGCCGTCTGCCAGGCGGCGGCCAAAGCCGCGACCTCTCCAGAAACCACGTCCGGCGGCCATCCCCCGCCGCCCTCTCCCGCAAGGGGTTCGTCCGCGTTCACCCAGCGGACCTGTTCCATCTCCGTATGGCATAGGTTTTACCTCCTAGTTGGTTGTTGTTTGTTCGTAGGCCTGCAAGAGCGCGTCAATTTCGGCGCGCGTGCGGCGCAGGTCTGCGATCCAATCACGGAGCGTCTCTTCGCCGGCCGCCGTCAGGCGATACACCCGCCGCTGCGGGCCGAGACTATCGGCATCCCAAGAGGAAACCACCAGTCCCTGAGATTCCATCTCGCGCAGCATACGATAAACCACGCTCGGGTCCATGCGTTCTACCTCGAAGCCGAAGTCCGTTAGCCCGCTCAGCAGGCTATACCCGTGGGCAGGCCCACGCCGCAGCAGGGTGAGCAGGCAGGGCTGCAAAAACATTCGCACTGCCCCCCGCCGGCGCGCCCTTCTGGAACGCCGGGGTTTATGACAACGACCATGCATCGAGCACCTCCTTGATAGTCACAAGTATATTTGTCTATTGATAAATTGTCAATAGACAAACCAACAAAAACCGACCGTTCTTACGTTTTTCTTATCTTCCCTCAGGAAGAAACCATCTCCTCCAGCAGCGAGGCCAGTTTTTGCGCCAGTTTTGCGCGGTGAAAGTGCTCCTCCAGATACGCACGCCCGCGCAACCCCATCTCCTGCGCGGATTGCGGGTTAGCCGCTAGCTGCTGGACGGCCTCTGCCAGGGCGTGCGGATCGCCCGGGCGGACGAACAAGCCGCAGCCAGCGGCCTCCATCACCTGGCGCGAGACGCCATCAATCGCCAGCAGCAAAGGACGGCCAGCGGCCATGTAATCGAAGACCTTGTTCGGGTACGTCAATTTGTAGGCTTCCTCTGGCTGCAAGATTGCCAGGCAAGCATCGGCAGCCGCCAACGCCTGCGCCATCTCCGATTTGGGCAGCGGGGGCAGGAAGGTGAGGTTGGGTAACGACATTGCAGCGGCTTGCTGCATCAGGTTCGGTTTTTCTTTGCCGTCGCCAATGAGGGCAAAATGAATGTCGCGGCGTTCGCGCAAGCGGTCGGCGGCCTGCAACACCACGCCCAAATCGTGGGGCAGGCCATGCGCGCCCGCATAGACCACCAGGAAGGCATCGCCCAGCCCGTGGACCTGCCGGAAGCCTCCCCCATCGGATTGCGGATCGAACATGGCCGGGTCGGCACCGTTTGGGATTAAGGCCACATCCGGCACGCCGTGTGCCTCCATGTAAGGCAAAAAGCCCGGACTGTTCACCAGCATACGGTCGGCGCGGCGGTAGAGGAAGTTTTCCAGCCATTCGGAAAGGCGGATGAGCACCGGATTGGTCAACACACCGGTTTCAACAGCAAAATACGGCCACAGGTCGCGCACTTCAAAAAGGAAACGCGCGCCCTTGAGGCGGGCCAACAGCCAGGCCGTCACCACCTGGAAAAGCGGCGGCGATGTGCCCCAAACGAGATCGACATCGCGGACGCCCAGCCCGGCAAAAAAGGCAGAAAACATGAAAGAGAAAAAAGCCAGCAAGCGATGAAAGAACGATTTGTGGTGCGCCGTATACACATACGGCCGCAGCACGGTGATGCCTGGCTCCGTGGTTTCTTTCTGGCTCCAACGCAAGCGGCCCGCCTGCGGGCGGCCGGTGATGTAATTCACCGGACTGGCGATGATTGTCACCCGATGGCCGCGTGCGACCAGGTAACGGGCGGTTTCATAATGGCGGGTGCCGCCGGGTTCATTGAGGGAAGCAAAGGCTTGATGAATCAGAAGGATATGCATGGTTGACCGAAAGATTAAGCGAGAATCAGGGCAAACGCAAGACTGTGTGCAGAGAAAACGGCAAGGCCGGCAGGGGGTACTCAGCCACCAGGGAAAGCGCCGGCAGTTTGAGCGCATAAGTCGGGCTATACCAGCCACGCAGTGGATCCGGCTGGTGCGTGCCAGCCTGCGCCCGTCCGGCGCGCACCAGCGACCAACGGGATGTTGCCGGCAGGTGCAATTCGGCCACACCTTCCGGCAACGTCAGGCGCAAAGCCAGCGCCTCCGCATCCGATTGTACCGCAAACGGCCAATCGGCCAGCAAGAAATGGAGTTGCACCGTTCCCTGCGCGGCCTTTTGACGGCGGCGAGACGTCGGCAGCAACCAGTCTTCCAGGTGCAGGCTTTTGCCCTCCAGGCGCAGCATGCGCCGGTGGCGCATCCCCAGGCGGTCCCAGGCATCCGTCTCGGCGATCAACCGGCCTTCTGCGGCCAGCAACACCCATGCGGCAGCCCAGTCCAGGTACATAAAGCGCCCGCCGCGCGTCATCTGATCGTGTCCGGCCAGCGTCAGTGTATTGTGAAAGCGTGCCGCCGGCCAGGGGTTATCCCAGGGCGGCGGCCCGTTGTAGAGGTATGTGCCCGCATCCAGCAGCAGGTTTCGTCCCCGCAGCCAGAGATCCAGGTGCAGGAAATCGGCGTGCCCGAGCCGCCAGTTGCCCGCCCCGTGCCGCAACAAAACCCGGGCGTCCGCTTGCGGCCAGGGGAGAACGAAGGGCGAATCCGGCTGCTGGGCCTGGCCAGCCAACGGCAGGCCAAACCAGAGGCTCATTTCGTCCCAGGGGCCGGTTTCAAAAGCCGGTCCGTCGGCAAAGGCGCGCATGGCCGCCTGGGCCACGGGACGAAAATCGCGGAAACCGCCGCCTGCCAGCGGGAAAATATACGCGCCATCGTTGCTGCCCCAATTGGGCGCATCTCCACTGTGCGGGTCAACAAGACCGGCCAACCAGCGCGCCGCCGCCCCCAGGCGTTGCTGGACATCCGGCGGGAAAGCGTCTGCCTCCAGCCAGGAGAGCCAGAGGGCCAGCTGCAAGATGAAGCGGTGATAATTGAGACTGTGATGCGTGTACTCTCCGCTGCGCCGATCGATGTGGTGGCGCACAGCCCACAAGAACCAGCGCCTTCCCGTGCGCCCCCAGGAGGCCGCGCGGGGATGATCGGGCAACAAGAGGCTGGCCGTCCACAAGGCGGCGGCCTCACTCATCAGGTGGTTGCTCTGCTGGGCGCGGGCGTAAGTCAGGGTGACGGACACGCGGTGGGCGTGCGCCGCCAACGCCGCCCGCCAGCGCCGGCGATCTTCCTCCCTCGGGGGTGGGGCGGCGAACAAACTGCCGCCCCAGGCCAGCGCCAGCAGCCGCAAGGCAACTTCTTGCCCATTCATCCATTGCGCCCCCCGATAAGGCGGATGCAAAGAAAAAAAGCGTTCCGTCAGCCGCCAAAATGCAGCGGCGTAACGAGCCTCCCCGCTGAGCACGTAGGCGCGCCCCAGGGAAAAGACCCAGCTGAACCGCGCCGGTTCCCAGATGAATTTGATGTCTTCACCGCGCAGCCAGGAGAGATCGCGCTCCAGCGCCGCCCAATGACGCCCGTCCACTCCGCGCGAAAGGTCGAGGGACGCCGGCAGCCCGCTAAAAGGGCGGTATTTTCCCTCCAGCAAGAGATCGGCCTCCCGCAGCGCCGCGCGCTGATCCGCCGCGTCCAGGAGGGCGCCCAACGCCTCCCTTGCAGGAAAGCGACCCGGGAAAGTCACCCGCCAGCGGGGGTCAAACGGCGGTTGCCTGCGCGTGCGCCAGCGATACCAACCGCTGCGCAACCCCGCCTGGTAACGCAGGTACAGGGCTATCGGCCCGGGCCCAATCTGGGTGAGAACCTTCCAGTAGCGCCGCCAGTTCATTGGTGAGTGATGAAAACCGGTTCACCACGCTGGATCGCTTCCACCACGGCAAAGGAAGCCCGCGCCACACCGAACAAATGCGCATACGGAATCGAGGGCTGCCCGCTGCGCACCGCCTGTACAAAGGCCTGCCATTCCGCTCGCCATCCCTTGTCTTGTGCGCCCTTGAAGGTGCGGCGGCGTCCGTTGTGCACCAGATCCAGGTGGCGGAAATCATCGAGCACGGCCACCTTGCCGCCGCAGAAGACCTCCACCCGTTCTTTGGGCAGGGATTTGTCTCCATTCGCCAGATAGTCCACCACACCCAGCGATCCATCTGCAAAAGTAAAGGTCATCGTCACGTTGTCGCCAGCATACCGTCCGCCGTCGGGCAGCGCCTGGGCGGTGACCCGCACCGGTGGCGCGCCGACCAAAAAAGTGAGGAAATCGATAAAATGACACCCCTCGCCGATAATGCGCCCGCCGCCTTGTGCCGGATCGTGAATCCAGTGGTTCAGGGGGATGTAACCCGCATTGACGCGATAATGCGCGTACAGAGGTTCGGCGCGCCCATCCAAAAAGGTGGCCAGCTTCTGCGCCAGGGGTGCAAAGCGTCGGTTGTAGCCCACACTTAAGATGGTTGCGGCCTCTTGGAGGGCCTGTTCCACATGCTGCAATTCGTCCGCGTCCAGCGCCAGGGGTTTTTCCACCATCACATGCTTGCCGGCCCGCAAAGCACGCACCGCCAGTTCGGCGTGCAAATCGTGGCGGGTGAGGATGGCAATCGTGTTGATGTCCTCGTCGGCCAGGAGCGCATCCGCATCGGACAGGGCGCGGGCAAAGCCAAACTTGCGGGCAGCGTGAGCGGCGTTCAGGCCGCCTGCCGAAGCGATTGCCACGCGTGCCAGCCCATCCACCTTCTTCAGGGTCGGCAAAAGTGTAGCCGTGGCAAACAAGCCAGCGCCAATGACACCCAAACGCACATCACCCGTCGGTTGCGCCTGTGGGTAGCGCACCTCCCGCAAGGGAGGCGTTTCCTCCTCATCGTATGTGATCAACACCCCCAGGAAGGGTTCATCTCCCTTGCCTGTAATCACGGCATAGGCCTGCTCAGCCTGCGCAATGGGGAAACGGTGCGTAATCAAGGGCGCAACGCGCAATTTTTTGCGGGCAATCAGATCCAGGACGGCGGAAAAATTGCGGCCCTCCGTCCAGCGGACATAACCGATTGGATAATCCACCCCGGCCTCTTCATACACCGGATCGTAACGCCCGGGGCCATAAGAACGCGAATTGACGAAAGAGAGTTCCTTCTCGTAGTAAATCTTGCGCGGGAAGTTCAGGCCCACCGCGCCCGTCGCCACCACCCGGGCGCGGTCGCGCGCTATCTGCGCGGCCAGTTCCACCGGGTCGTTCGAGGGCGTATCGGCGCAAATCAAGATCGCATCGCAGCCCCGCCCCTCGGTCAAAGCGGCAGCTGCCGCCTCGGCATCCGAGCGCAAAACAGCCTGGACGCCCAGTTCTCGCGCCAGTTCCACCCGTCCGGCATCCAGGTCGATACCCAGGACGCGGCAGCCAGCCGCGGCTGCCATCTGGACGGTCAGCAGCCCCAACAGCCCCAGCCCGATGACAGCCACATTTTCGCCCAGCTGCGGTTCGGCCAGGCGGAAGCCGTGCATGGCAATCGCTCCCAGGGTGGTAAAGGCAGCTTCCTCAAACGACACCCCCTCCGGGATAGGCGTCAGCAGGTTGCGCGGCACGACGGCATATTCTGCGTGGACGGCGTACCCCGCCCCGGCGCAAGCCACCCGCTGACCGATGCGAAAGC
>WGAD01000279.1 GCA_015489255.1 Anaerolineales bacterium
GGCTTTTTCTATTGCTGGCGCGCCCCTGGGTCAACGGGGCGGTTGACAATCGTCCGGTTTTACCATATACTCTATTTAGTCTAGACTAAATAGAGTATTTCCTTATGCAAAAAACCAGTCCGCCCGTCCAGGATTACCTGAAAACCATCTACGAATTGACCCGTGAGGGGCGTCCGGCCAGCACCAACGCCATCGCCGAGCGGCTGCGCCTGCAGCCGGCCTCGGTAACCGGCATGTTGCAGCGTCTGGCCGCCCGCCAACCGCCGCTGGTCACCTACCGCAAGCGTCACGGCGTGCAACTAACGCCCGCCGGGCGGCGCGTGGCGCTGGAGGTCATCCGTCACCACCGCTTGCTGGAAACCTTCCTGGTGGAAAAACTGGGATTCCGTTGGGACGAGGTGCACGAAGAGGCCTGCCGCCTGGAGCACGTCATCTCCGAGCGCATGGAAGAGCGCATTGCCGCCGTCCTGGGCGACCCGCTCTTCGATCCGCACGGGGCGCCCATTCCGCGCGCCGATCTCACCCTGCCGCAGCGGGAAGAACTGCCTCTGACGCAGGTCCCGGGCGGCAGCCGCATCCGCATTTTGCGCGTACCCGATGACGATCCGGCGCTGCTGCGCCGCCTGGACGCCTTGCAGCTGCGCCCAGGGACAGAAGCCCGCATCCGGACGCAGTCGCCGCTGGAGGCCGTCGTCACGTTGGAGGTCGCCGGTCGGCCCCCGATCCCCCTCGGGTATCCGGTGGGGGCGCTGGTTTTCGTGGAGGTGCTTTCATGACATCCTGGTTGTTCTTCTTTCTCTTGCTGGCGCTTTTGGCCGCGCCGCGCGTGGGGCTATATGCTTTATGGCAGGCCCGCCGCGCAGAACGCGCCCGCGAGCAAGTGGAAGATGCCCTCAAATACCTGCTCGACCACGAACAGGCCGGGCTGCACGTCACCACGGCAGCCCTGGCTGGCGCGCTGCGCCTTTCTCCTGCCCGGGCCGCCCGGCTTGCCGACCGCATGGCTGCCCAGGGGTTGCTGGAATTCCGTGGCCCCGCCCTGCATCTGACCCCGGACGGTGAACGCTGGGCAATGGACGTGCTCCGCGCCCACCGCCTGTGGGAACGTTACCTGGCCGACGAGGCCCGCATGCCCCTGGAGAAAATCCACCGGGAAGCCCACCGCCGGGAACACACCCTGACCGCCGAACAGCTGGACGCCCTGGACGCCGCTCTCGGTTACCCGCAATTCGACCCCCACGGCGATCCCATCCCCCGCCCGGGCCGCCCTCCTGCCGAGCGCGGACAGCCAGCTACTTCCTGGCCACCCGATACGGCTGGCCGCATCATCCACCTGGAAGATGAACCGCCGCTGGCCTATCAGCAGATCCTGGCCGCCGGCCTGCAACTGGGGCAAATCGTCCGCGTGCTGGAACGCACGCCGGAACGGCTGGTGCTCAGCGACGGCCAAAACGAATACCGCCTGGCCCCGGCCGTGGCCGCCAATATCTTCCTGGCGCCCGCGCACGATGCCCGGCCACTGCCGGCTGGCGTGCAGCCGCTGCACCTCCTGCCCCACGGCCAACCGGCGGAGATCGTCGCCATTGACGAGCGCATCCAGGGGTTCACCCGCCGCCGCTTCCTGGACCTGGGCCTGACGCCCGGCACGCGCATCGTCCCCGCCCTGGAGAACTTTTTCCGCGAGCCGCGCGCCTACCGCGTGCGCGGCACGTTGATCGCCCTGCGCAACGACCAGGCCGCTCACATCCTCGTCCGGCCTTTGAACGCTGAGGAGGCATCCGATGAATGACCACTGCGCTACCTGCGCCGCTTTCAACCAGCTGGAACAAATGGGGCTGACGCTGGACGATTTCGACCGCGTCGTCGCCCTGGCAGGCAACCCTAACACCGGCAAATCGACCCTCTTCAACGCCCTGACCGGCCTCAAACAACACACCGGCAACTGGCCCGGCAAGACGGTCACTCGCGCCGAAGGCGGTTTTGAATTCAACGGCGTGCGCTACAAACTGGTCGATCTGCCCGGCACCTATTCGCTGCTTTCGGCCTCTCAGGATGAAGAAGTCGCCCGCGATTTCATCCTCTTCGGCCAGCCGGATTGCGTCATCGTGGTCACCGACGCCACCGCCCTGGAACGCAACCTGAACCTGGTGCTCCAGGTGTTGGAAATCACCGACAAGGTGGTGGTCGCCGTCAACATGATGGACGAAGCCCGCCGAAAAGGGTTAGATGTGGACCCCCGCGCCCTCGCGCGTGACCTGGGCGTGCCCGCCGTCCCCATTTCGGCGCGCACCGGCGAGGGGCTGTCGGCGCTGCTGCGCACCATGGCCGAGGTGATCGAGGGACAGATCCGCACCCAACCCCGCCGCGTCCACGGGACCCCCGCCTTCCAGCGGGCAGTGGCCGAGCTGGCCGCCGAAATCGAGGCCGCCATCCCGGGCATTCCCAACGCCCGCTGGGTGGCCATCCGCCTGCTCGATGGGGATGAACGCGTCCGCCAGGCGCTGCTGAACGACGAGTTCCCCCAATTGATCGCCCGCCAACGCCAGGCAGATGTGCGCTTTAGCAACAAAATTTCCCTGGAAGGGAGGCAGTGAAATGACTCAGGCCGAACAAATCCTGAAAAAAGCCGACCGCTTACGGCGCGAACTGCCGCGCAACTTCCGCGATGAAATGGTGCAATCCCTGTACGATGAAGCGGAGCGCATCGCCCGCCGCGCCGTCCAGGAACGGGAAGGACGCAGTTACGACCTCGATCAGAAGATCGACCGCATCGTCACCTCGCCGATATTTGGCCTGCCCATCATGCTGCTGCTGCTGGCGCTGGTCATCTGGATCACGGTCATCGGCGCCAATTATCCTTCGGAATGGCTGGCAAACGGGCTTTTCTGGTTCGAAAACCAGGCCGCCACCCTCTTCGAACGCTGGGGCGCTCCCTGGTGGCTGACCGGCTTCCTCTGGCATGGCGTGTACCGCGGCCTGGCCTGGGTGGTCAGCGTGATGCTGCCGCCGATGGCAATTTTCTTCCCCCTGTTCACCTTCCTGGAAGACCTGGGCTACCTGCCACGAGTGGCCTTCAACATGGACTGGCTCTTCAAAAAGGCTGGCGCACACGGCAAGCAATCGCTGACCATGGCCATGGGGTTCGGCTGCAACGCTGCCGGGGTGGTCGCCACGCGCATCATCGATTCGCCGCGCGAACGCCTGATCGCCATCCTGACGAACAACTTCGTTCCCTGCAACGGGCGCTTCCCCACCCTGATCATGCTGGGAACCATTTTCGTGGCCGCCAACTTCCCGCCGGCGCTCACTTCCTTCGTGGCCGCCGGTTCCGTCGTTGCCATCGTCATGATCGGCGTCTTCTTCACCTTGCTCATCTCCTGGCTGCTCTCGCGCACCGTCCTCAAGGGCGAGGCTTCGGCCTTTACGCTGGAGCTGCCCCCATACCGCCGGCCCAACCTGGGACGCATCCTGTACACTTCGCTCATCGATCGCACCATTTTCGTTCTCTGGCGCGCCATCACCACCGCCGCGCCCGCGGGCGCGGTGATCTGGCTGCTGGCCAATATCTCCGTCGGCGGCGTCAGCCTGGCGCAACACATCGCCGGTTTTCTCGATCCCCTCGGCTGGCTCATCGGCCTCGACGGGGTGATCTTGCTGGCTTATATCATCGCCATTCCGGCCAACGAAATCGTCGTTCCCACCATGCTGATGGTGTACCTGGGAACCGGCATGATGATCGACCTGCCCTGGGATCAGTTGGGCGTCATCCTGGTGGAACAACACGGCTGGACGCTGCTCACCGCCATCAACCTGATGCTCTTTGCCCTGTTGCACAACCCCTGCGCCACCACCATCCTGACCATTTACAAGGAAACCGGCAGCAAAAAATGGGCGACTTTCAGCGTGGTGATCACCCTGGGGACGGCCTTCCTGGTAACTTTTTTGACGGCCTCCCTGGCCCGCGCGTTCGGCTGGGTTTGACTTGCTCTCTCCCCGCAAGTGAACTATAATTTCCCGCCATGAGCCAAACGGAAAACCCCCATCTGCCCAACGGCAAACAAATCCGCCTGACTTCTCTTTCGTCTTGCGCCGGCTGAGCATCCAAACTAAGCGCGGAAGCGCTGGCGCAGGTCCTGCGCCCCATCCATAACCTGTTTCAGGCCGAGGCATACCCCGATCTGCTGGTCGGCCTCGGCTCGCCGGATGATGCCGCCGTCTGGCGGCTGGATGACGAACGCGCGCTGGTCGTCACCCTGGATTACTTCACCCCGGTGGTCGATACGCCCTACGAATACGGCGCGATCGCCGCGGCCAACAGCCTGTCGGACGTTTACGCCATGGGCGGGCGGCCCTTCCTGGCACTGAACGTCGCCAACCTGCCGCCGGATCTGCCGCCGGAATACAGCGCCGAAATCCTGCGCGGCGGCGCAGAAAAAGCTCGCGAGGCGGGCGTGGTGGTGGCGGGCGGCCACACCGTGCAAGACAAAGAACCCAAATACGGCCTGGTCGTGCTGGGTTTTGTGCACCCGAGCGAGATGATGAGCAAGGCCGGCGCCCGCCCCGGCGACCGGCTGCTCCTGAGCAAGCCGCTGGGGTTTGGCACCACCACCACCGCGCTCAAACAAGGCAAAGCCGCCGCCGAAGACGTGGAAGAAGTCATCGGCTGGATGACCCGCCTGAACCGCGATGCCAGCCGCCTGGCCGTGGAATTTGGTGTCCGCGGCGCCACCGACGTGACCGGTTTCAGCCTGCTGGGTCACGGCTGCGAAATGGCCGCCGCATCCGGCGTCGGGTTGCGCCTGCGCTTCTCCCGCATCCCCTTCCTGAAAAACGCTTTCCGCTACGCCGAGGCGTGGATCTTCCCCGGCGGCAGCCACGACAACAAACTCTACTTCGGCGACCAGGTCGCTTTTGCCCCCGAAATCAAAGAGCACCTGCAAATGCTGCTTTTCGATGCTCAAACCAGCGGCGGCCTGCTACTCGCCGTCCCGCCCGAAAAAAGCGCCGCCATGCTGCAGGCCGCCCGCTCACAGGGCGTTCCGCTTTGGGAAATTGGCGAAGTGACGGAAGGAAACGGCATCGAAGTGCTGCCCTGAACGCCCGTCTGTGGTACAATCACAACCGCCAATCCGGTTTTGGAGTTTCCATCGCGTTCCGGTTTGTCCCGGAACGCTTTTTTTGCCGCAGAAAGGCTCGTGCTGTTTTGGGATGGGTCGCTCTGCGAGAGAGACGGTCGTCGCCCGCGAGGGCTGCGGCCTGGGACCCGTCAGAACCAAAATTACAGGCAGGAGACTTTCTCATGCAATTCAACGAACTGGGCCTGCAGCCCGCGCTATTGCAGGCGTTGGCCGATCTTGGCTACACGCACCCCACCCCCATCCAGGAACAAATGATCCCGGTCATGCTGACCGGCGCAGATGTCATCGGCCAGGCGCAGACCGGCACCGGCAAAACCGCCGCCTTTGCCCTCCCCATCTTGCACAACCTGACGCCCGGAGACCGGCGCCCGCAGGCGCTCGTCCTGGCTCCCACCCGTGAACTGGCCCTGCAGGTAGCGGCCGCTTTTCGGGATTACGGGCAAAACCTGCCCGTCCGCGTGACGGCCGTCTACGGCGGCGCGCCCTATGGCCCCCAAATCCGCGACCTGAAACGCGGCACCGACGTGGTAGTCGGCACGCCCGGCCGCTTGCTCGACCTGCTGCGCCGCGGCGTGCTCGACCTGGGCGCAGTCCGCACCCTGGTGCTCGACGAAGCCGATGAAATGCTCAGCATGGGGTTTCTCGAAGACATCGAAACCGTGCTGGCCGCCCTGCCAGCAGAACGGCAGATCGCCCTCTTTTCGGCCACTATGCCGCCCGCCATCCGCCGGCTGGCGCAAAAATATCAACACGCCCCCCAAAGCGTGACCATTGCGTCCAGGCAGCGCACCGCCCAAAACGTGGCCCAGCGCTACTACCTGGTCAACCAGCGCGACAAAACCGCCGCCCTGACGCGCATTTTCGAGATAGAAACGCCCGAACGCGCCCTGGTCTTCGTCCGCACCCGCGCCGAAAGCGGAGAACTGGCCCACGCGCTCAGCCAGCGCGGTTTTTCCGCCGAGATGATCAACGGCGACCTGGCCCAGGCTGCCCGCGAGCGGGTGCTGGAACGCTTCCGCAGCGGGCAGCTGCAGGTGCTGGTGGCCACCGACGTGGCCGCCCGCGGGCTGGACGTGGACGACATCAGCCACGTTTTCAACTACGATTTACCCGAAGACCCGGAAGTCTTCGTCCACCGCATCGGCCGCACCGGCCGGGCCGGCAAAGACGGACTGGCGATTTCGCTGGTCACGCCGTCGCAGCGCCGCCTGCTGCGGCGGATCGAGGCCTTTAGCCGCCAAAAGCTGCA
>WGAD01000280.1 GCA_015489255.1 Anaerolineales bacterium
AGGAATTGGCACGTTTGTTCGAAAACGGGCGCAAAAAAAGCGCCCCCGCGTAGGAGGGCGCTGCCAATGGAACTCAGGAGAGGTTAGATGAAGACGATCTGGGCGCCATCGGTCATGTCGATGAATTCGCCAGCGGTGACGATGCCGTCGAGGACGTCGAGGAAGTCGTCTTCTTCCAGGTTCATCATGTCCACGGTCATTTTGCAGGCGTACATGTTGGCGCCGGCGTCGTGCAGCATTTCGACCATTTCGCGGACGGAGGGGACTTCGATTTCGTCCATCTTCTTTTTCATCAGGGCGGTGGCCACCGCCGTCATGCCGGGCAAGACGCCCATGATTTGCGGGATGCCGATGTTGACGGGGAAGCCCATCATGCCGGTTTTCATGCTGGTGTTGGCCACGGGGGCGATTTCCAGCTTGTCGACCCGGTCTTTGAGCACCATGTCCAGGCCCCAGAAGGTGTAGAAGATGGTCACGTCCACGCCGTTGCCGAGGGCAGCCCAGCCCATGATCAACGCCGGGTAGGCCATATCCAGGTCGCCTTTGGAGCAGATGAAGGCAATGTGACGGTTTTCAGACATAGTCCATTTCTCCTTGCTAAAGTGAGAGGAAAAGGGGCGCGAGGCGTGCTGCCCGCGCCCCATCCGAGCCGATTAGATGCAGCCTTCCGGCTTGCCGAGGCCGGCGATCTTGGCGATTTTCTTGGCCGGGCCTTTGGGGAAGAGCTTGAAGAGTTCTTTGGTGGTGACGCCCGTGCCGTTGGTGATCTGGCGCAGGGTGGGAGCTTTGCCGCTGTCGGCTGCCGCTTCGCGCGCCCAACGGATGATTTCCCAGTGCTTTTCGGTCAGTTCGATGCCGACCTGTTCGGCCAGGGCTTTGGCGATCTCTTCGTTCCAGACGCTGGGATCGGTCAGGAAGCCTTCATCGTTCAGGGGGAGGTTTTCAGGAATGGTCATAGTTGGTTTCTCCTTCTTACTAAAGTGGACTATTTGGGAACCTGGGGTGCATCGCCCAGGGCTTTCAACAGGTTGAGCATCCGGCTCAAGCCCTTGCGGACTTTGGGATCACGCATCTCGCGCAGCATGGTGAGGAGCGAGGCGTTTTCATCAGCCGGCGCTTCACGCAGGGCCTCCACGCTCTGGTTAGCCAGCGCCATGATCTCGGGTTGAGTCATGTTGCGAACGGTGTTGAGGATGAAGACCACGTTATCTGCCAGGGCGCGGACGTCTTCTTCGGTGAATTCCGTGACAATGCGTTCGATAATGCCCCAGCCCTCGCGGGCGAAGGTGAAGTAGCCTTCACGTTCCAGGCGGTCGAGTTCTTCAACAGCGGTGTTGAACATGGGGCGCATCAGGCGGTTCATTTCTTCGGCCAGGCCCATAATGGATTCCAACTGGTCGAGAGCTTTGAGCAGCAGGTGGGTGTCGCGCAGCAGACGCTTGAGCAGGAAGAAGAGGTCTTCGGCGGTGAATTCCGATCCGATCTCGGCCAGTTCGTCGATGGCGAGCTTGAACATCTGGTTGCCGATGGGGATCAGGTCCCGTTTCAGTTCTTCCAGTTCGTCTGCGCGGCGGCGCTGCTCAGCCAGGTGTTCCTCGATGCGGTCGAGGCGCGCCATCAGCAGGTTGAACTGTTCTTGGGTAATTGTGGCTTCGGTCATTGCGGGCCTCCTATGCCCATTTGCCGGCCATGCTCATCTGCGATTCGAAGGGCATCTCGCCGCCCTTGAGCAGGATGTTCCAGTACATCCAGCGGAACATCATCTTGCCCCAGTGGTTGGTGTGGGATTCTTGCAAGAGAGAGAAGGGGCCGAAACCGGGCAAGGGGTATTTGCCGGGCAGGGGTTCTACGTCGTAGTTGAAGTCGATCAGCACGCCCTTGTCAAAACCGGATTCAATGAAGCAGTTGGCGTGGCCGTCGAACTTGGGCAGGGGTTCCAGGCCTTCGATGGAGCGGAGCAGGTTTTCGATCACCACTTCCAGCATGAAGTGCGCCACGGAACCGGCTTTGGACGCGGGCACGTTGCCGGCATCGCCGATGATGAAGATGTTTTCCCAATCGCGGCTGCGCAGGGTGTGCTTGTCGGTGGGGACGAAGTCCAGCTCGTCGCCCATGTTGGAGCGGGCGATGGCATCGGAACCTTTGTTGGTCGGGATCGTCACCAACAGGTCGTATTCGACTTCCTGTTCGTCGTAAGAGCGGATGACCTGTTTGGCATTGTCCACTTCCATGATGTTGAAGTCGGGCACCAGGTGGATGCCTTTTTCTTCCAGCATGCCGCCGAGGATGGCCGATGCGCGCGGTTTGGTGAAGGCACCGGGCAGGGGCGTAGCGTAGACGATTTCCACCTTGTCGCGGATGCCGCGCTCGTGGAAGAACCAGTCGGACAGGAAGAGGAATTCCAGCGGGGCAACGGGGCACTTGATGGGCATTTCGGCCACGTTCAGCACCAGGCGGCCGCCTTTCCAGTACTTGAGGAAGTTCGCCAGTTTGACGGCGCCTTCCAGATTGTAGAAGGTGAAGATGTTCTTCTGCCAGCCGCCGCCATCTACCATCCCCTCGGTTTCCTCGGGGTGAATGTGGCTGCCGGTGGCGATGACCAGGTAGTCGTAGTTGATGACTTTGTTGTCTTTGCGCAGGATGACCCGGCTTTTGTCCGGCTCGATGACTTCGATGTCGGAGAAGATGACTTCTACCGAGGGGGGCAGGAAGTTGCGTTTGGGCTTGATCACATCGCGCTGGCTGTAAATGCCAAAGGGGATGAAGAGGAAGCCGGGCTGATAGTAGTGCTTTTCATCGCGATCGACGATGATGATGCGCCATTCCTGGGGGTCCAGGTGATCGGCCATTTTGTTGGCGACCATTGTTCCGCCGGTGCCGGCGCCAAGGATAAGCAGAGTTTTCATGTTAGTCCTTCTCCTGATGGGGTTTTGAGGATGGCAACGCGCCGTTGATCAATTGGGCGCGTTCTTGCATAAAATCGGACATGATATCGCGCAGCATGTTGAGGGCGTCGATGACGCGCGCATCTTTCAGGTGGTAGTAGACGTATTGGCCGTTGCGTTCCGATTCAACCAGGCCGACGGTGCGCAGCATTTTGAGGTGGCGGGAAATGGTAGGCTGGGGAATTTCCAGAGCGGCTACGATTTCGGAAACGGTCATCGTGCCTCCCGCCAGCGTGTAGAGAATCATGATGCGGGTGGAATCCGCCAGGCCGCTGCAAATGTTGGCATGCAGCCGGTTGATTTCTTCACGCAACAGCGGGTTGATCTTCACGGAAGGCTCCTTTTGGTTTTGACCATATTTACATATCTACTTGCGCGCATATCTATTGTGAATTATAGAACGATGCGTGGTGGTTGCCAGTGATGTTTGTCATCGCTAGGGGTGAGTAATATAATAACATAATTTGGAGCAATTTAGTCGTTGTAAATAGAATTTTGATAAGAAAAACGGGTGTGTCCAAAAGAGGTGACACACCCGTTCGCGGAGAGAAAGAGAGGCGCGTTAGCCGCAGCCGCCGCTGGAGGGGCCTTTTTTGCGCTCCAGCTTGATCTTGGGTTCGTATTCCAGCTCCCATTCGTGCGGGAAGGGATTGGCAGCTTCCCATTGATCGCCGAGGGCAGCGCTGAAGGCGTAGCGAGGACGATCGTCCGCGGCCTGCGATAGGGGCTGGATGCCCTCTTCTTCGGCGGCGAAGATGGAGAGCCAGTGGTTGACGCCGCCTTCCAGGATGTAGACGTTGGGCACGCTCTTGGCCTGGAGCGTCTTCCAGGCTTCGGTGGCCGCGGTCTCATCGTTGCTCATCACCACGATAACGGTCTGGTTGATGTCGGGGCGCAGGAGCAGCTCGTCGGCTACTTCCACCAGATCATCGGGTGATACGTTGCGCGCACCCTGGATGTGGAAGAGGTTGTAGTCAGATTCTGGCCGCACGTCGAGCATGACCACTTGCAGGGTGTCGTCGGCGATGCTGTCCAGCAGTTCGCCGGGGTGGATGTATACCGCGCGGCTGTCGAGCAGGGCCTGCTTCTCCGGTGCGATGCGGTTCCAGACTTCCTGTGGGGTTGGGTCGCCGACCAGGGCGATGACCAGGCTGACCGCCAGCGGAACGAACCAGACGATGCTGCGGTACACACTGGGCGGCGTCTCTTCTCCACTCACGGCGGCCTGCAATTTTTCCATGACTACGTAGAAAACGATCGCCAGCACGGCTACCATCAGCATGGCTACGCCGGTGGAAGTGTGGAAGAAGTCCATCAGCGTCAGGCGGCCAAAGTAACTGCCGTAATAGAAATTGCTGAAATAAGGCTCGGTGATGCCGAAGATGAATTCCCCGACCAGGCCGCCGATCACGAAGACGAGGGCGTCGATCTTCAGTGTGGCCGCGGCGACCATGGAGGTGCCGGGGCAGAACCCGCCGAGGATGAAGCCGACGCCCATGATCAGGCCGCCGATGATGCCCGGCCAGAGATAGGTGGGCGGCACCCAGATGAGGTTGTAATCCAGCCAGCCGAGGCGCACGGCGGCGAAGATCAGGGCCATGGCTACGCCGATCGCACCGAAGAAAGCCTTCACGACCCGCACATTGCGGAAGTAGAACTGCCCGGCCAGCACGGTGGACTTGTTGAAACCAGACATTTCCAGCCCGTAGCCGAAGCCGAAGCCAATCAGGAGGAAAACCAGGTATGTGCCCCATTTTCCCCACATGCCGAGTAAATCAAGCGGAAAGGTTGCCATGGGGATCTCCTATATCCACAACTTGCGGAAGAAGTAGGCTACCAGGTAGGCCCCGCCGAAAATGGCGAAGACGATCGTCCAGCTGCCGGCGGAGAGCACGGCCCCGCCGCTCAGCCCCTGTCCGGAGGTGCAGCCACGGGCCAGCCGGGCGCCGTAGGTGAACAGCAGCCCGCCGAGGAAGGCCATCGTCAGGCGGGTGCGGTTGCTGATTTGCGGCCCCTTGTGGATTTCGGGGCGCACGCGCCCGCCGCGATACCCGGAGACGAAGCCGCCAATGAGCGAGCCGAGGGTCATCACCGGCAGGGTGGCGTCCAAGGGGTTGGCTGTGCCGCCGCCCCAATGGAGGAAATCGGGGACGCGGTCTACAAAACTCGGGGCGATCAAGTCGAGCAGAAAGACGCTGAAGCGCCCAATGGTGCCAGAGCCGCCCAGGCCGCTGCCGGTGATGAACAGCGCGGCAAAGAGCGTCAGCCCCAATACGATGCCGCCCAGGTAGGGATCAGCGTAAGGCTTTTCAGGCCGGTCGAAGATCTTTTGCCAAAAGGATTTTTTCGTTTCCATGTTTGATACTCCTGGGGGACGACGCGCTGCGGCGCGCCGCCCCCGGTAGCCAGTTTTTCCAGTCCGTCCTACTCTTCTTCGTGTTCGTGCACTTCCACGTCTTCCCAGCCGGTGATCATGGCTTTGATGTCGGTCAGGATGGTGGGGCCGGTGGTGGTCAGGTAGACATGGCCGACGATGAAGGAGGCCAGCAGCCAGGCGATCAGGGTGTGCAGAGGGGCCAGCCATTGCAGGCCGCCCAGGGCGGCGGTGATCTCAGGCCAGGTTTGCGCGCCCCACATGAGGATGCCGGTGATCACTTGCAGCGGCAGGAGGACGTTCAGCAGACCGAAATAGGTTGCCTGTTGCAGGGGGTTCAGCTTCTTTTCCGGCGTCTTTTCGAAGGGGTGCGGTTCGCCTTTGAAGATGCCCTGCAAGTAGAACTTGCTTTGCAAGATGGCCTGGTCGAAGAAGCCGCGCGGACGCGGAACGTATTGCTTGATCTCGCCGCTGACCAGGTGATAGAAGAGCGAGAGGAAGGCGTTGGCGACCAACACGGTAGCCAGCGCGTTGTGGATGGGCACCATGTAGCGGAAGTTGAAGGCGCCAAACTTATCGGGGAGGTGGATCACCAGGCCTGTGAGCAGCAGGAAGACGATGGCAACCACTTGCAGCCAGTGCCAGAAGCGTTCGTAGGCGGTGTACATGTACACTTTCTTCAGCGTTACGGCGTGTTTGGCCTGCTTGCGTGCAGCCAGGTAGCGCAGGGTGCTGTGCCCGGCGATGCCAAGAAGGGTGCCGATGAAGGCCAGCACGCCGAACCAGTCGAGCCAGGAGATGTGGCTGCTGCCGAAGACGTAGAGACCATCGGCCTTAGGGCGGGGATTGTAGTACAGCGCCCCGTTGTCATCCGTCGTCAGTTCGCCGCTGTAGGTCACGTTGGTGTCCACAAATTCGGGCATGACGCCGGCGGGCACATAGGCCGCCAACTGGATGGGTTGGGTCAGCCGGGAACTGGTGGAATGGCAGGCGGTGCAGTCGTTCACGGCCCATTCGCCGCGGGTGACGTTGTGGTTGACGCTGTAGGGCTGCATCTGCCCGGCGATGTGAACGTTTTGCAAGCCGAGGTCTTCCAGGCGGGCGGCGATGGTTTCGCGCTTGGTGTCGCTGTCGATGCGCAGTTCGGTGTTGTCCAGGTTGCCGTCGCCGTTGGCGTCGAAGGCGGCCAGCACCTCGGGGGCGTAAGACTGGCCTTCGAACCAGGCAGCTTTGAGGTCCACCTCGCGCACCGGGAGCGTGTTTCCGTTGGCGTCTTCATATACCCAGTACCAGGTGGTGATGATGTTGTAGGGCGCCAGCAGTGTGTCGCCGTCCACGTTTTCGCGCATCATCAGCACGGGCTGGTAGCCGGTCACCAGGTTGGTGATGGTGTCGCTGTTTTCGCTGTTGCCTGCGATGCCGCGGAAGAACTTCAGCGGTTCGCCTTCGGCAGTCAAGACGGTCCAGTCGTATTGTTCGATGGCCGGAGCGTACAGCTGCGGAATGTGGCAGGATTCGCAGGCCAGGGTTTCCATGTGCCGGTCGATGTAGGGCAGCCACTGGGCGTGACTGGTCTTGGCATCGTGGCAAGATTCGCAACGGCGCATGGTGCCTTTGAGTTCCGGTGCAACGCTGTATTGGGCGCTTTCGCCGCGGGCAAAGTTGTGGCTGGGGCGCTGCAAATAGGCGCCGATGTCCAGGCGGCGCGGATCGAAGAGCAGGTGATCCGGAGCGTCGTCTTTGATGGCGTAGGCCGGGTTATTGAGGGAGAAGTGGCAATCGGTGCAAGCGAGCTGACGCTCGGCGTGCACGTCCCAAGAGCGGGTGAGGTCGTCTTTGCCGGCGATGTTCATGCCGCTTTCTGCAATTTTTTGCGGCGAGATCACCTGGCCGGTGGTGGCCGTTTGCGGGTTGTTCAGCGAAAAGTCGGTGATCACCAGGGCGTCGTTGCTGCGGTCTGCCACGCCGTGGCATTGGGCGCAGTTCTCGTTGGTGGGCTTTTGGACGAAGAGGTATTCGGCGCGCAGCTGGCCGTCTTCGGTAAAGGCTTCGGGGTTCCAGGAGAAGCCTTCTGCCGTTTCTGTGACCAGGCCGCTGCTGGCCAGGGTGGCGGTGTTGGCCCAGGCGAAGTTGCCGGATTGCAAAGCGGCGATGCGCGCCTGGTTGTCGGGTGCGTCCATGTGGCAGAGGAAGCAGTTCATTTCGACGATGCCGGATTGCTTCCAATCCCAGGCGCTGACGCTGCCATCTGGATTGAGGAAGGCGGTTTCCGGGTTGGTTTCGTCGGGTGGCAGGGCGGTCAGGTCGCCGCCGCTGCGGCTGGTGGAGGCCGGGCCGCCGCCCACGTGGCGCAGGCCGTACGTCATGATCCATTCCGCTGTGCCCAGGTCCAGGCGTTCATCGCCCGCAGCCGAGAGATAGCGGTAGGTGAGCGGGTCCCATTTTCCAAATGGGCCGGAGGAGGTTCCGCTCTGCTGGTATTCGCTCAGCCCCAAGTCGGTGTGGAAGCTGTGGCTGGCGATGTAATCGGTATCGTGACATTGGCCGCAGGTTTGCATGGTGGAGACGGGTTGGCCGCTTGTGAGCACGTTCTGGCCGTTTGCATCCAGGAAGGCAAAGGTGGGATGCATCGGGCTGCCTGCCTGAGGGGCGGGCTGGTGCCTTTGGGCAATGACCTGGCCGACGCCGTAGGCAGCGCTTGCCAGCAGCAGGATCAGCAACAGGCCGAGGGAAAACGTTTTGGTGGAAATGTGCCGGGTCATAGAACCTCTCTCGCCTTATTTTTCGTTGAAACGTCCGCCCCATTCGATCGGGTCGCCGGGGTAACCGAGGGCTTCCCAGTCGAGGCGGCCATCGGGGCCGTGGCAGTCGTTGCATTGGAGCGCGTTTTCAGCCGGTTCGACCATGTGGCTTTGCGGGTAGTACATGTGGGTTTCGGTCCAGTCGTATTTGCCGCTGTAGGGCAGGCCAAGGCGCTCTTCCATCAGGCGGAAGGCCTGATCCCAGTCGAAGTCGTGCCAGTAGCCGCCTTCGCCGGCGGTGATGGGCGTCAGCAGATAGCCGTTGACGGGATCGTAAGGCTGAATGGTGACCATGATTTTGAAGGGGAAGATTTTGGCCGTGGGGTCGCTGATGCTGCCGGCTGGTTTGTTGATGTAGGTGGGGCCATCTGTGTTGATGGGGTCGCCTACCAGGTAACGGTATTCGTTGTTCCCATTGAACCAGATGTAGGTGGGCGTTACGTCGCGTTCGTAGATGAACTCGCCCTTGATTTTCAGGTAGGTGTAATGATCGTCGCCACGGTCTTCGCCAGCCTGCGACCAATCCCAATAGGTTTTGGTGGGGTCTTTGCGTGCGGTGGCCGGGATGTGGCAGGTCTGGCAGGCGACGGTATCGAGGTGGGCGTTGATGCGCTCGTCTTCGTGCGGCGGCTCTACGTGGCAGTCGGTGCACTGCACTTGTTCGGCGGGATCGATGGTGTAGTTGTCGCCGAGCAGGCGGCCCTTGACCTGGTGTTCAGTGGTTTGGTGGCAGTCGGTGCAGAGGAAGTCGTACTTGCCCATGTGAACATCGAGTTGTTCATTGGGGTAGTAGAGACTTTCGTCGAGGTCGCCATGTTTGACGCCGTTGCCGCCGCCGCCGTTGAAGTGGCAGCCGCCGCAGTTTTCTCGAGTGGGGACGCCCACGCTTTGGGCCGCGGCGACCAGGTCCACGCCATCTGCCGGGTTGCCGTATTCGCCTTTGGCGTAGAGGCCTTTGTCGGCGTGGCAGACGAGGCAGTCCACGTTTTCTTCTACGCTGAAGTCATAACCTTTGGGAGGGTACTGATCCCAGTTGTAGCCGATGTGGCAAGTCATACACTTGGATTCGTTGCCAGCGGTGCTGATGCAGAAGTTGTTGACCTGATTAAATTTCCCAATGGTCACCGGCTCGTCGCGCCAGGGCACCTCTACGGGCTGGCTTTGCCAGGTCCAGTGGGTGGTGTGCATCACTTCGCTGGCGGCGTCTTCGTGACATTCCAGGCAGGAGCGGGTCACGTCCTGGGCTGTTTCGAAGGGGCCGGAGATGATCTTGCTGTGATCGGTGTGGGTGGGATGTTCGGGGAGGTAATCCCAGGGGTCGGTGGATGGGCCAGTTTCCTTGGGCCACAAGGCAACGATCGGTATCAACGTGATGAGCAAGATACCGATAAGCCCAATCAGCCATGCTGGAAAGCGTTTTTTCATGTGGCTTTCTCCTCGGATGGAATATTTTCAAGCAGTTTTGCCCGCCGGCGGATGCGGTCGTGCAAAACGCTGCGTAACAAATCCAGCGCCTGCAGGCAGCGGGGGTCTGTCAGGCGGTAATAGACGTTGACGCCTTCGCGGCGGTGGGCAACCAACCCGCGATCGCGCAACACTTTCAGGTGGCGGGAGACGGTCGGCTGCGGTTGCTCCAGCGCTTCGACCAGCTGCGAGACGGTGGCTTCGCCATCCTTAAGCAGATAGAGGATCAAAATGCGGGTGGCATCGGCCAGCGCGTAGCACAAAC
>WGAD01000281.1 GCA_015489255.1 Anaerolineales bacterium
AGATAGAGTTTAGCGCATCTTGGCGTACGTCTTTTTCCAGAGGGATGTTGTTCACCTGGTTGTAGGCGCTTTCCAGGTCGGCCTGGGCTAGCCCGTAGTTGCTCTGCATCAAATACAGGCGCGCGCGGCTCAGGGATTGCAGGGCGCCCAGGATCTGGGTTTGCCGTTGCATGTCTTCCAGGCTGGCGGCCAAGGCTTCTTGTCCGTCGCGGTTGGTTTGCAGCGCGGTTTGTAGATCGTCCAGGGAGGTTTGCAAGAGAGCGATCTCCTCCAGGGCGGTTTCGGCGGCAGCCAGGCGTTTGGCAAAGGTTTCTTGTTCCGCTTGCCAATCGGCAAAAGACTGGCTGTTTGCGCTTTGTGCGTTTTCCAGCTGGATGATCCGTTCTTGCAAGCTGGCGATCTGGGTGGCTTGGGCTTCTATCTGGCGGTTGAGTCGGGCTGTATTGTCTTCCAGGGGGGCGAGGTAGCGGTTGTAGAGCAGGGGAGCGCCAAAATAGACCGCCGCCAGGATGGCGGCCAGCAGCGCCAAGTTGAAGAGAAAACGCAGCAGGTTGAGCAGGGCGCGGCCCAGGCGGGCCAGGGCGCCTGGCTGCGGTTGGGAAGATGGCGTGGTCATTGGCTGCCTCCGGGGGTGACGAACAGGGCGTTGAGCAATTCTCTCAGGCTTTGCAAGAAATCGGTAAATTGCTGATTGGCGCGCGCCTGGCGCTCCAGGCTGGCGGACATTTCGTCCAGGCGGGTTTGCATTTCGTCCAGATCGGCTTGCAGGGCTTCTTGCTCCGCTTCCAGCGCAGCGGTGCGCTGGTGAATGTCATCCAGTGCCTGAACGCGGGCGCGCATGGCCGCCACCTCGGTTTGCAGCCCCTCTATCTGGAGATACAAGGGCGCGTTGTCGGCGCGCAGCCGACGTTCCAGGCGCAGGTTTCCGATGCGAACCAGGGCCAGGGTGAACAGCAAGGCCAACCCCAGGCCCCAGATCAGCGTGCGCAAGGTGATGGGATCGTCGGCGTGGTTTTGCCAACCGGCTTCCAACTGCGCCCAGGTCTGGCGACCTTGAGAGACCGCCACTTCTAGACGCTTGCTGGCGCGCGATTTGAAGGTTTCTCGCTGGGCAGCGGAGGGGGCATCCGGCGCCGCGGCGGCTTGCTCGTCCAGGTGGGCGGCGAGGGCTTCCAGGCGGGCGAGGCTCAAGCCACGAACACGCTGCGCGCAGTCTTCCAGCGAGAGAAAAGGCCGTTCTTGCAGCAGGCGATCGGCCAGGGCCGGCCCGATGCCGGGCAGGCTGAGCAAGGTTTGGCGGTCTCCCTCGTTGAGTAGGGTCAAAAGATCGGGGGTAGGCATAAGTATTTCTCCTGGGGGAACTTCCCGTGCCTTCATTGTACCTGCTTTTTGGGCAAAGAAAAAACGGCGGACAAGCCGCCGTCGTGGTGTGAAAAAGGAGGTTATTTACGCACGATCTTGATGCTCTTGGGGCGGGCCGCGTCGGCTTTCGGCAGGTAGAGGTTCAGAATGCCGTCTTTGATTTGCGCTTCGGCCTTGCTGGCGTCCAGCGGGACGGCGAATTCGAGTACGCGGCGGAAGTGGCCGACGGGAAGTTCGCGCAGAAGGTAGGGTTCTTCGTATTCCGGATAGCGCCCCTCAATGCTGACCACGTTGTCCAACACCTGGATGTTCAGGTCTTCCGGCTTCAGGCCGGGCAAGAAGGCGATCAGCTCAAAGCCATTTTCTTCTTCTCGGACGTTGACCGCCAGTTTGTACACTCGTTCTGCGGGGCGTTGTTCTTCTTCCCAGCGAACCGGCGCATAATTGCGAATGTAGAGAGCCATCTTTTGCCTCCTCTATGGTGTTGTAGTTTTCATTCTGGGCTTATGGTAGCCGCTTTGCGTAAGAAAAACGCAAAAGCCGCGTTGAAAATTCGTTAATCTGCGAGCCAGAGGAGGCGGGTATAATCGGCGCATGAAGAAGTTTTTGCTTTCTGTGCTGGTGATCGCGGGGATTGTGGCAGCCTGGTTTTTCCTGTATGGCTGGCCCGGGAGCCGGCGCAGCCGGAAGGTGCTCGCCTGGCTGCGCGACCCGGAGGCCCACGAGGAATGGCGGGTGGAAGCACGCTCGCGCTGCGGCGCGGCGCCCTTTCTTTTCCCGACCGAGGGGATGATCGGATACATCTGGGGCGATTCTTTCCGCCCCGGGCATCGCCATCAGGGGCTGGACATCTTCGGCGGCGCCGATCCCGGCGAAACGCCGGTTTATGCCGTGGCCGATGCTTATCTCACCCGCTTGCCGGAATGGAAATCGGCGCTCATTTTACGCATTCCGGACGATCCGCTGAGGCCGGGAGGACAGATTTGGGTTTATTATGCGCACATGGCCGATGCCGAAGGCCGTTCTTTCATCAGCGAGGCCTTTCCTGCCGGAACGTATGAGAAATTTGTGCCGGCGGGCACGCTGTTGGGCTACCAGGGCAATTATTCCGGCGATCCGCTGCGCCCTGTGGGGGTGCACCTGCACTTGTCCATCGTCCGCGATGATGGCGCTGGAGGTTTCCTCAACGAGACTGCGATCGCCAATACGTACGACCCTTCCCCTTATTTTGGCATGGCGCTCAATGCGGCCACCAACCCCGAGGCCGTGCCGACTTGTCAGGAGATTCCTTGATGCCAGAACCAGTTGTCTTGATCACGGGCGCCGGTCGCGGCATTGGCCGCGCTCTGGCGCAGGCCTTTGCCGCCCGGGGCGCGCGGGTTTGTTTGAACGATATTTCGCCGCTCAATGTGGAAGCGTTGGCGGAAGACATGCAGCGCCAGGGGTTGCTGGCGCACTCCTTTGTGATGGATGTGGCCAAAAAAATCAGCGCGCAGGCGCTTTTGAACCAGGTGACGGATGCCTTCGGGCGGCTGGATGTGCTGATCAACGCGGCGGCGGTGGAGCCGCAAGCTCCGGTGTTGAAGGTGGATGAGTGGGATCTCTTGCGTACTTTGCAAGTGAACTTGTTGGGCGCTTTTTTGATGACCCAGTCGGCAGCGCGGGTGATGCGCGCCCAGGGCGGCGGCTTGGTGCTCAACCTGGTGGATTTGCAAGGGCGAGAAGGGCAGCCGGAGCGAACAGCGTATGTGTCCAGCCAGTATGGCCTGGCCGGTTTTACGCGGCAGGCAGCGCCGGAACTCGCCTCGGTGGGAGTGCGGCTCAATTTGCTGGGTACCGGGCTGGGGGCGCTGGCCTCTCACCGCCACCCGCAGGTGGGACGGACGGCGGCAGCCCTGGCCTTTTGGCAGGGTGACTGGCGGACGGCCAGCGGCTGGCTGGTGGAAACGGGCGATTAGGCGAGAAGCCCCTCTGCGCTTACCAGAGCGGAAAGTGAGACCAGCCAAGGTACCAGGCGTACACGGTTGGGTACACCGCCCAGGCGATGCGCCCACCGATCAGGCCCAGCAGGGCGCCGGCCAGCACATCGGAAACGTAATGCACGCCCATAGCCACCCGCGCCAGCGACACCAGCGGCCCCCAGATCAGCAAGAGCCATCCCAGCCAGGGCGGCCCCAGTTGCCAGGCCAGCATGCCCAGCAAGAACGCGCGTGCAGCGTGCCCGGAGGGAAAGGAGTGCGGATCGGTGCTGCGGTAGAGCAGCCCCCATTCACCCGCCGGTCGCTGGCGCCGAATGCTGAATTTGAGCGCCAGAACGATGAGGGCCATAATGCTGATGCCGCCAAACTGCACCGCGGCCCAGCGCTTCCAAAACGTATCTCCCAGCAGCCAGAGCGCAACCAGCCCGGCAGCCCAAAACCAGGAATCGCCGGAGTGGGCCAAAAAAGCGGCCAGCGTGCGGAGCGTCCCCTCTTTTTCGGCAACCCGCAGACGCTGCGTCCAGGCGCGATCGGTTTGCAGCAGGCGATCCATCATGGGGGCGGCGCTCCCTCCTGGCGGGGCTGCAAGGCGGCGCGGAGCAAGGCCAGCTGGTGAGGTTTGTCCACGTCCATGGCGATCTCGGCGTAGGGGTTGATGATGGCGCGACCGGTGAGCCCCAGCTTGCGGCTCACCCGGCTGACCATGTCTTGCAGGGTCAACCGACGTAAGGCCAGCAGGAAGAGGGTATCGAACCCGATCAGCGCGGCTTGCGCCAGCGGGCGCTTGCGCCGCCGGATCAGCTGTTCCCAGGGACCGCTTTCTTCCGTCAGCAGGCGCAGGCGGCCAACGTTCATATCGCCGCCGCACACCTCCACATCGCGGAAGCGGGTGTAGGTACGCCGTGAACCCGGGAAGCGGGCCTCCATGGTTTCGCGGGTGACGACGTTGTAGTAGAGGTCTTCCTCACTGTGAGAGACGGTCTCCAGCAGCCAGTCCACCATTTCGCCGGTGATGGCGGGGATGTCACCCGAGACGAAGATGCCGTATTCTGCACCAGGGTTTTGGCGCTGGATTTCCCGGGCGCCAACCCGCATGTTTTCCAGCAGGCTGCCTTGCCCAGGCAGGTGGGCGCTCAATTTCTGGCTTTTGGGAGCCTCCTCCGGGCGTAGGCCGACCAACACCACGTTTTCCACGCCCTGCGCCCGATCCAGGGCTTCCAGTACCCATTGCACCATGGGCTTCCCGGCAATTTCAATTAACGATTTGGGGCGTCCCCCGGCTTCCTCGTACAGGAGGTCGCCCGGTTGAGGCACGCCGCCGGCCATGACTACGGCATCCATGAGGTTGCCTCCTTCGGCAGGGGTGCGGTTCAAGAGAGCACATGCAATTGCGGTTCAAAGCCGATCTCATCGAGCAGGGCGTTTAGTTCTTCCACCGTCAGGCGGCGTCCCTTGCCCGCTGCAGCCACCAGGGCGGCCTCCATCATGTTGGTGCCGAAGGAGCGGCCATCCAGGATGGGGGTGGTGGTGATCAGATATTGGATGCCCGCCTGGCGGAACATTTCTTGATCGGCCGGGGTGGTTGTGTTGGTGACGATGACCTTGCCTTCCATCCCCTCGGTGGGCAGGTGGCGCTTGATGTAGTGGCAGTCGCCGGCGATGACGGTTGCCCAGTGGTAATACTTGTGCCATTTGGGCTGGCGTTGTTCCTGTTTTTCGCCCGTGGGGTAGACCCACTCAAAAGGCAGGCGGCCGGCAATGGGCATGAGCAGGGCGGCCATGGTTTTGAGCTGTTGCAGGCTGCGTAACGGTACAGGCAGCCCCAGCCCGAACATCAAATCGCCAAAGACGGTTTCGTAACCGGCATCCACAAAACTGGCAGACAGCCCCCAGCGGTCTGCGCCGCTGACGAGGAAAACGCGGCGGCCTTTTTCATCCAGATAATCCTTCAGGTGCTTTTCCAGGAAGGGGGCGGCCCGGTTTTCCAGTGAATTTTTCAAACCGGCGCCATCCACATAGGGCGTCTTTTCAATGAAACGCACCATTTTCTGCACGGAATACAGCGGATACCATTTGCCATCAACCAGCAGCCCGAGATCGGCGCCGCCGACGCCAAAAGCATCCACTTTGCCGTCCAGTTCCTTGTAGAGCATGGCGGCTTTTTCCATGTCGCCGTCTGTGCCGATGCGTTCTATCGTCACTTGCTCGCCCAGGAGTGTGACCTCAACGCGCTTGTCGCGCTTGGATGAACCGATGCTGATGCTGACTGCACGTTTCATAGAAAAGAACCTCCCACTGAGAAAGGGTAAGAATGGACGCCGTCACCGGCACTGGGCGATCGCCCAAACCTGCCGGTTTTCGTCCACCCACAGCCCGGTCACGTCCAGCTGCGGGTGTTGTTGCTGCCAAAAGGCTGCCGACAGGCCAGATTATAGTCCTGTTTGGCCA
>WGAD01000282.1 GCA_015489255.1 Anaerolineales bacterium
GGACTGATCTTCGTAGATAACTCCACCATCAAACCCGCCACTGCACGCGAGATCGCCGCCCGCCTGGGGGAAAAAGGCGTCCTCTGCCTGGATGCGCCCGTCTCCGGCGGCGACATCGGCGCCATCAACGGCACGCTGACCATCATGGTCGGCGGCCCGGCCCAAGCCGTGGAGCGAGTCATGCCCGTTTTCCAGGCGATCGGGCGCAGCATCACCCACGTTGGCGAAAGCGGCGCCGGCCAGGTCGCCAAGGTTTGCAATCAGATCATGGTCGCCGCCCAAATGGTCGCCATGGGTGAATTGCTCATCGTGGCGCAAAAATCCGGGGTAGATCCGCGCAAGGTGGTGCAGGCCATCCGCGGCGGCGCCGCCCAATGCTGGACGCTGGACAACAAGCCCCAGCGGCTTTTCGCCGGCAATCGGGAACCCGGGTTCAAGGCCTACATGCAAGCCAAAGACTTGGGCATCGTCCTCGATACAGCCCGCGAATACGGCATTCCCTTGCCCGGCACCTCCGCCAACGCCCAGCTCTTCACGGCCATGTTGCAAATGGGTATGGAAAACCTGGACAATTCCGCCGTCATCGGCGTGATCGAGGCCCTGGCCGGGGTCCGCCTGGAAACGGACGCCTGAACCATGCCCGACCGCTGGCAAGATTACGCGCTGATCCTGCTTGGCAGCCTGCTGCAAGCCCTGGGCTTGCAGCTTTTCCTCGTCCCGGCCAACCTGGTCAGCGGCGGGGTGAGCGGCGTTGCCCAGTTGATCAACGCTGGTACGGGCTGGCCGATCGGCCTGATGGTGCTGGCCGGCAACGCACCGCTCTTTGCGCTCGGCTGGCGTTACCTGGGCGGGCCGCGTTTCGTCGTTCGCACCGCGCTGACCATCGTCGCCTTTTCCTTCTTCACCGATGCCCTGCTCTGGCTGCCTTTCTTCCCCCGCCACGGCCTGACAGAAGACTTGCTGCTCAACGCGCTCTACGGGGCGGTGGTCAGTGGGGTTGGTTTCGGCTTGGTCTATCGTGGGCAGGGCACCAGCGGGGGCAGTGATATCCTGGCTCGCATTCTCAACCACTGGCGCAGTGTACCGATTTCCACCAGTTACCTGCTGGTCGATTCCGCCGTCATCCTGGCCGCTGGGTTCGTCTTCGGCTGGACAGAGGCCCTCTACGCGCTGATCTTCATCTACGTCAGCGGGCTGGTGGCCGAAGCAGTGGTCGAGGGCGGTACGGTCGTTCGCACGGCGCTGATCGTCAGCAGCCAGCCGGGGCTGGTGGCGGAACGCATACTGCGGGAGCTGAACCGCGGGGTAACGTTGATGTCTGCCGTTGGCGCCTACACCGGACAGCCCCGCACCGTGCTCTATTGCGTCATCGCCCGCTCGGAAATCACGCGCCTGAAGGCCATCGTCCACCAGGCCGACCCGCAAGCTTTCATGGTCATCGGCCACGCGCACGAAGCCCTGGGCGAGGGCTTCCGTCCCCTGGAGAAGGTATGAATCTGCCCAATTTCCTCATCATCGGGTCGCAAAAAGCGGGCACCACTTCGCTCTACCATGTGCTGCGCCAACATCCGCAGATCTACCTGCCTCCGCGCAAAGAGATCAACTTCTTCTTTCACGATGCCCTGTACCAACGCGGATTGTCCTGGTATGCGACGCATTTCGCCGCCCGCCCACCCGCGACCCGCGCCTGGGGCGAGGCCTCTCCCGGGTACATCTGCCATCCAGATGCGCCGCAGCGCATCGCCAAGGCTTTGCCCGGGGTCAAGTTGATCCTCACTGTGCGCCATCCCGTCCGCCGCGCCTATTCCCAATATTGGGACAACCGTCGCCACCTTTCCGAACCGCTGACCTTTGCCGAAGCCGCTGCCCGCTACCTGGAAGACGACTATCGCCCCGGACGGCGCGGGTATTTCAGCCGTGGCGCCTATATGCGTTATATCCGCCGTTACCTGGCGCTCTTCCCGCGCGAAAACCTGCTGGTGATGGTGTTCGAAGATTTGCAACGCGATCCGGCGGCCTTCTACAGGCGTATTTTTCGCTTCCTCGGCGTAGAGGAAGACTTTCAAACCGACTTCGGGCAGCAGCGCAACGCTTCGCGCATCTGGCGCAACCCGATCTACCGTTATTTTTTACACCACCCGCACGCGACCCGCTGGCTGCCGCCCCGTGCCCGCCGCCTGGCAATGTGGGGGCCGCAGCAACCCTGGCGTTATCCGCCGCTGGATGCCGGCCTGGCGCAACAATTGCTCGCTTTTTACCGCCCCTGGAACGCCGCCCTGGCCGACTTTTTGCAACAGCCGTTACCCGGCTGGGATACCCTCTGACCTGCTGGCGCCTCTTTCAGCCCGAGAGCCATTGCAGCCAGGCGCCCCAAGCCAGGGCCATCTGTCCCAGGTGGTAGGCCGCCATGTTCCACAGGCGCCCGTTACGAAATGGACGCACAAAGCGGTTATAGGCCAGGATGATATCGGAAACAAAGAAAAGCACCGCCCCCAGCGCAACCCAGCCCGCCGCTGCCGGCGCCCAGTCTACGCGGAAGAGGGTGTTCAGCGCCGAAAGCGCCATCACAGTGATGATCAGCGTGTAGGCCAGCACCGGCTTGCGCAATCGCGATTGGCCGCCGGCATCTAGCCCGAAGGCAATATCCCGATAGACCCGCGCGGCCAGGATGCCCAGCGAAAGCGCCATCGCCAGGGAAAAGATGTTCGGCGGCGGCAGGGGCTGGTTGAACCCCAAAATATAAGCCAGGTGCGCCAGCGCGAAGGCGATCAGCCCGGCCAGAAAAAAACGATCGAACAGCAGAAAAACATCCCCCAGCAACGACAGCCCCAACCCCAGGCCAAACCAGAGCGTCCCGCCCTGCAAGCCGGTGGCAAGCGCAAAACCCGCCGTCAGGGCCAACAGCGTCAGCGGTTTGGCGATCTTTTCCCAGTGGCGGGCGCCCCGCCACACCGCCCACCAGTCGGCAGCCGCACACAAGAGGGTAAAAGCCAGCGTCGTTTTCATCGCCGTTTTTCCTTCAGGCGGTAACCAAAGCGGCGCATCAGGTCCGGCTTGTTGCGCCAATCTTTGAGCACTTTCACCCGCAATTCCAGAAAGACCTTGCGCCCGCTCATGGCCTCGATCTCGCGGCGGGCGGCCATGCCAATGCGCTTGATCATTTTTCCGCCCTTGCCGATCACAATCCCTTTTTGCGAATCGCGCTCCACAAACAAGGTAGCGTGGATATAAGCGCCCGTTTCGCCGCGTTCTTTGAATTCGTCAATCCGCACGGCGATGGCGTGCGGCACCTCGTCATCCAGATGCTTGAGACAGGCCTCGCGGATCAATTCCGCGGCGATCTCCCGCTCATACAAATCGGTGATCTGCCAATCGGGGTAGGCGGGTTCGCCTTCGGGCAGGTGCGCTTCCAGCCAGGATAGCAGATCGGCCAGCCCCTCGCCCTGCAGGGCGGAGAGGAACAAGGTCTCGGCGGCTGGCAGCAACGCCTGGTAACGGGCGGCGTTCTGCTGGCGCCCCTCGGCATCGCCGCGATCGGCCTTGTTCAGGCCAAGCAAGATCGGCTGCCGCAGCCGGGCCTCCGCCAATAGAGACGCAATGCGTTCATCATCCTCCGTCGGCGGCTCACTGACATCGACCAGCCAGAGTATTGCATCTACCTCGCCCAGGGCTTCTTGCGCCTCCTGGTTGAGAAAACGCCCCAGTTTATGATGCGGGTTGTGGATGCCGGGCGTATCGACGAAAATGGCCTGCATCTTCTCCGTGGTCAAAATGCCCAGCTGGCGCCGCCGCGTCGTCTGCGGGCGCGATGATACCGGCGCAATCTTCTGCCCCAGAAGGGCGTTGATCAGGGTCGATTTGCCCACATTCGGGCGGCCAATCACCGCTACGAAACCGGTACGAAAACTCATCTTTCTCTCTCCTTTGTTTGTGCGCGCTGTGGCTTCCAGTTGACCACCACCAGGCTGGCGATGATCAGGGTTGCGCCTGTCAGCAGCTGCCAGGACACTTGTTCGTCCAGGAAAATGACGCCCAGGATCATGCCGCCCAGGGGAAAGACGTAGGTCACCATGGTGGTGCGGGTGGGGCCTACCTCGTGCAAAAGGTAATACCACAAGATCAGCGCCAAGCCAGAACCCAACACCCCCAGCCAGAGCAGCGCCACCCAGGTGAGCGGCTGCTGCGGCCAGTGGAAGGGGCGCTCGATGACGGGCGCGCTCAGCCACATCACTGCCGAAGCGCTGATGAGCGGCGCCGCGCCGCGCACCAGCCCAGCGACGCGCTCGGTATTCAGGCGGGCAAAGACCGAGCTGGCCGCATAAAACACCGCCGCCAGCAGCACCGCGCCCTGCCCTATGGGCGAGTTGTGTCCATCCAGGCGGCCATGCCCCATCAGCACCACCACGCCAATGAACCCCAGGATCAGCCCGGCCACCTTATAGGGCGTCATGCGGTCATCGCGGGTGAAGCGATGGGCAAAAAGTATTGTGAACAGAGGCACGGTGGCGTTCAAAATGGACGCCACCGCCGAATCGATGGTTTGTTCGCCCCAGGAGATGAGAAAGAACGGTATGGCCACGCTGGTGACGCCCAGCAGCAGCAAAACGCCCCAGGTGCGTCGGTCTTGCGGCCAGGCCGCTTTCGCCAACCAGGCAATGCCGACGCCGGTCAGCATCCCCAGCGTCACCCGGAAGGTGACCAGGGTCATCGGGCCGATCTCCCGCATGGCGATCTTGATCCACAAGAAAGAAGCGCTCCAGATGGAACCCAGCAAGATGAAAATGATCCAGTCTTTGGTCTTCAACGCGACTCCCTGCCCAAATGATTTGCGGAAAAGTGTATCACACCCTCATGGCGCAGCAGCCAACGTTTGGTATCCAGCCCCTGCCCCCCGCCGTAACCGGTCAGGCGGCCCCGGGCACCCAGCACCCGGTGGCAAGGAACCACGATCGGCATGGGGTTAGCCCCTTCTGCCTGCCCCACAGCGCGGGCTGCCCCGGGTCGGCCAATGGCGGCGGCCAGTTCTCCATACGTGCGCGTCTCGCCGTAGGGGATGCGCATCGTCTCTTGCAAAACCCGGCGCTGGAAAGGCGTCAAACCGGCCCAGGAAATCGGCAGCGTGAACACACGCCGTTGCCCGGAAAAATATTCCCGCAACTGCGCAACCGCATCAGCCGTCCGCACGGCCGATGCGGTCACCTCCTCGGCGCCGCGGCGCAGCGCCGCCCGCCGGGCGTCCTGCAAATCTTCTGCCCAGGTCACCAGGCGCAGCCCGTCCTCATCCAGCGCAACGAACAATCGCCCTATCGGTGTTTCGCCAACCTCGCCGAGGTACCACATCCACTGCCTCCTTGGGAAAATACAGCTTCGATTTTACATTTTTGTCAGGGAATCGTAGGGGAAACGTAGGTTAAACGTCAAGCAAAACCATGACAAAACGAGTAAGATAATGAACGTAAGGTGATTTCTCTTCTCCTCCTTTCGAAAGAGCGTCGGGGTCGGCGTCCCCGACGCTCATGATTTAAGCGGGCATGTTATAATTCCGCCAGCCAAAGGCTGGAGGCCACTATGCAAATCAAACTAGCCATGATCGGATTGGGGCAGATCGGCGCCTCGCTCGGCTTGGCGTTACGTCCCTATCAGAAGAAAATCATCCGCACCGGTTACGACCGTGACCCGGACGTTATGCAACAGGCGCTGGACATGGGGGCCATAGACCAGACAGCCGCCACCCCGGCTGAAGCCGTCCACGAAGCAGACATCGTTTTCCTTTCAATCCCGCTGGACGAAATTTACGATATTTTGCAAAAAATCGCCCCGGCACTCAAAGAAGACTGCGTCGTCTTGGAGACTTCGCCGATCAAACAGCCGGTGGCTGAATGGATGGCTGAACACCTGCCGCCGCGGCGGCATCACGTCGGCCTGATTCCAGTCGTCAACCCGCGCTATTTGCACGAAACCGTCAAAGGCATCGAGGGCGCCCACCCGGATCTCTTTGCCAACAGTTCCATCGTGATCGCTTCGCACACCACCACCGCCGCCGAAGCCATCAAACTGGCCTCCGACCTGACGCGCCTGGCAGGCAGCGCGCCCATTTTCATGGACATGGCCGAAGTCGATGCCGCCATGGCTTCGGTGCACATCCTGCCGCAACTGCTGGCCGCCGCCCTGCTGACCGTTTCGCTGGATCAGCCCGGGCAGGCGGAAGCCGGGCGGCTGGCTGGAAGGCCCTATGCCGAGGCTACGGCCCCCATCATGTACCAGGACGATCGCCTGGCTTTGCGCGATGCGGCCTTGCTCAACCGCGATAACGTCTTGCGCGCCATCGACAGCGTCACCGCCGCTTTGCGTCACTTGCAGCAGGCCATTGAGAACAAGGACAGCGAAACGCTCAAAGCGTTGATCCAGCACGCCCACGCTGGCCGCAGCAAGTGGCTGGGAGAACGCGAGCGCAATGACTGGCTGAGCGAGGAACTGGCTGCCGCCGACCTGGGCGGCGTCAGTGACCAGGTGCGGCATATGTTCGGTTTCCGTCCACGCTGATATGCCCGCCTGGTGCTACATCCTCCGCTGCGCCGATGGAACGCTCTACACCGGCTGGACCACTGACCCGCAGCGGCGCCTGCGACAGCACAACGCCGGCCGCGGCGCCCGTTACACCCGATCGCGGCGGCCCGTCCAGCTGGTTTACCTGGAAGCCTGCCCCGACCGCACCGTCGCTATGAAAAGAGAACGCCAGATCAAGGCGTTCTCTCGTCGTCGCAAAGAGGCGTTGATCGCCCAGCACGCAGCGGGCCTCAGTCGGCAAACAGGGGCAAATGCCCCAGCGCCACCACTTCCCGCCAAATATCCGGATCACCCTCGGTCATGATGGCCGCATAACCCGCGATCGCCCCGCCGGCTTTCAGCACCAGGGCTTCCATCCCTTTGAGCGTGGACCCCGTGCTGATGACATCATCGACCAGCAGGACTTTCTTCCCATCCAGGCGGGCGATGTCTTTCTCGTCCAGGATCAGCGTTTGCGGCTTGCCCGTGGTAATAGATAAGGTCTCCGCCTGCAAAGCCGCCCCCATGTACGGTTTATAGGATTTACGAAAGACCACATACGGCTTGCCCGTCGCCACAGAAAGCGCGTGAATCAAGGGGATCGACTTGGCTTCAGCCGTGACCATCACATCAAAAGTCATCCCCTGAAGTTTCTCGGCCAGCGCCTTCGCGCTGGCTTCCACCAGCTCGGTATCGCCCAGGATGTTCAAAACAGCGATCTTCAACCCAGGCTTGACCTCAAACAACGGAAGATCGCGGGTCACGCCGGCAATTTTGACGCGGTAAGTATCCCGTTTGCTCATATCACGCTCCTTAAAAAGCGAGAAATTTGCGGCCTACAATAGGCCATTTTAGTTTATCATAACCCGAGTTGCGGATTAGCAACAGGGATCCGTTTTGTCATTGCGAGCGACTGCAAGGAGCGAAGCAATCCCCTGTATGACGATGTGGGAGATGGCTTCGGGCGCGATGCGCCCTCGCCATGACACCCATCCTCCTTATCCGCAATTCAGGTTATCATAGTCTACTGGTGAACGTAAAAAATCCGCGCGACGAGGCTTTTTTCACAACGTAGCCAAGCTCTTCCAGAGGCAATCAACATGCCAGCCACGGGGCACTCAAAGCGCTCAAGGAGCCATTGCCACATCCACTGCGTTGCCTCACCCCAGGAGAAGGCCATGCTAACCGATCTGCAAGTCAACGACATCGTCGAATTGCGTAAACCGCACCCCTGCGGTTCGCGCCGCTGGCGTGTGGTGCGCCTGGGCGCCGACATCCGCCTGGAATGTCTCGGCTGTGGCCGACGCACCATGCTGCCGCGCCGGGAGCTGGCACGCCGCATCAAAAAAATCATTCCTCCGGATGTTCAGGGCCATTCACCATAAACAAGAAAAAACGCCGCCATTCAGGCGGCAGTTTTTTCGCCAAAGGCGCTCAATCGGCCAGGTCTTCTGCAAAATGACAGGCGGCCAGGTGACCCTCTTCCAACGCGCGCAAAACCGGCTCCTCCTGGGAACATCGCTCCCGCGCCCAAGGGCAACGCGGATGGAAGCGGCAGCCGCCCGGCGGATCGATCGGGCTGGGCACATCCCCCTTCAACAAGATGCGTTCGCGCCGCAGGCGCGGATTGGGAACAGGAATGGCGGAAAGCAAGGCTTTGGTGTAGGGGTGCAGCGGTCGGCGGAAGAGCGCTTCTCGCGGTGCAATCTCCACAATCTTTCCCAGATACATCACCGCCACCCGATCCGAGATGTGCTCCACCACGCTCAGGTTGTGCGCAATGAACAGGTACGTCAAATTGAAGTCTCGTTGCAAGTCTTTCAAAATGTTCAGCACCTGAGATTGAATGGACACATCCAGCGCCGAAACCGGTTCATCGCAGACGATAAATTTGGGGCGCAAGGCCAGCGCGCGCGCGATCCCGATCCGTTGCCGTTGGCCGCCGGAAAATTCATGCGGGTAACGACGGGCGTGGTAATCTTCCAACCCCACCTTCGCCAGGGTATCCATCATGATCTCAAAGCGTTCCTGGCGCGTGCCGATACCGTGGATATGCAAACCTTCCATGATCGCTTCCCCGATCGGCAGGCGCGGATCGAGCGATGAATACGGATCCTGGAAAATGAGCTGCACATCCCGGCGGATGCGCTTGAGATCGGCGCCTTTCAAATCGAGGATGTTGCGACCTTCGAAGCGGATCTCCCCGCTGGTCGGTTCGATCAGGCGCAGGATCAAGCGGCCGGTCGTCGTTTTGCCGCAGCCAGATTCGCCCACCAGGCCCAGCGTTTCGCCGGGTTGAATGGAAAAGGATACTCCGTCCACAGCTTGCACCTGGGCAACTGTGCGGCGCAAGATGCCAGCCTTGATGGGAAAATACTTGACCAAATTTTTGACTTCCAGCAAGGGGGCAGTTTCAGTCATGGACGTCTCCTGTCTTCTGGTCTGCGGCTTCCTGATACAGCCAGCAGCGCACCTTGTGGCCGGGTCGCACTTCGAGCAGATCGGGGGCGCGTTCCGTGCAAATGGCCAGGTTCTTGTCCACCCGAGCCTGGCAGCGCGGGGCAAAGCGACAGCCTGGCGGCATGTCGATCAGGTTGGGCACGCTGCCCGGGATCACGTTCAACCGCTCTTTCACCTGTCCCAGCACGGGGATAGAGGCCAGCAGGCCGTCGGTGTAGGGGTGCAGCGGCTCGTCGAAAAGGCTTTGTACATCCGTTTGCTCCACGATCTGCCCGGCATACATCACGGCCACCCGTTCCGCCGCCTCGGCGATGACGCCCAAATCGTGGGTAATCAAGATGACCGCCGTCCCCATCTGTTCTTGCAGCTGGCGCATCAAATCCAGGATTTGTGCCTGGATGGTCACATCCAAAGCCGTCGTTGGCTCGTCGGCAATCAACAGCGCCGGACGCAACGCCAGAGCCATGGCGATCATCACCCGCTGGGCCATACCGCCGGAAATTTCATGCGGGTACGCGTGCGCCCGTTGTTCCGGGTCGGGAATGCCGACCATACCCAGCAATTCCACGGCCTTTTCCCAGGCTTCTGCACGGCTCAGATTTTGGTGGATGCGGAAGACCTCGGCCACCTGGTCGCCCAGTTTGAACACCGGGTTGAGGCTGCTTTGCGGTTGTTGGAAGATCATGGAAATGCGATCGCCGCGAATTTTCATCATCTCCCGTTCCGGAATTTGGAGCAGATCGCGGCCTTCGAAGAGGATCTCCCCGCTGACGATTTTTCCCGGCGGCATCACCAGCCGCATCACCGAAAGGGAGGTGACGCTCTTGCCGCAGCCCGATTCGCCCACCAGGCCGAGCACTTCGCCCGGGTACACTTCCAGGTTGAGGCCGTCGACCGCGTGCACCACGCCATTCTCGGTGAAGAAGTAGGTATTTAGATTCTTGATTTCCAGCAAGGGGGTGCGTTTCTCGTTCACGGCGCCTCCTACTCGCTCACATGCGCCAGGCGCGGGTCGAGGGCATCGCGCAGGCCATCGCCAATGAGGTTAAAGGCCAGCACGGTGACCATGATCGCCAGGCCCGGGTAAAACACCAGGTGCGGCGCAGTAAAGACCTGGTTACGCTCCGCGCCCAGCATAGA
>WGAD01000283.1 GCA_015489255.1 Anaerolineales bacterium
ATGTCATGGCGAGGGGGCGCAGCCCCCGAAGCCATCTCCCGCCCAGGCGGGGGGATCGCTTCGCTCCCTGCGGTCGCTCGCGATGACAAAACACGTTGGCTGAGTAGCCCGCGTCAGCGGGCGTATCGAAGCCAATCGCTGGTTTCGGTACGGCTGCTGCGCAGCCTACTCAACCAGCGTCCTTTTCCACCATCCCAGCCGCCAGCGCAATTCATCGCCCCAGGGGAAAAGCGGCAGCAGGTCGGCGCGGTAAGCCTTGCTGGCATACACTTGCATCAGGCGGCGGGCTTCCCGCAGCACATCCCGGTCGCGCGCCAGCGGCAGGGCCAGCAGATCGCGCAGCACCGGCGGAGGCGTCCTGCCGGTGTGACGGTAGGTATAGCGAAAGCCCAGCTGCCAGGCTTCCAGCTCACCGTACACCGAAAGCGCGGTCGTCACCCCCTGGCGCAGGTGACAGACCTCGTGCAAAAACAATCCCGCCAGCTCCGGAGAAACAGCCCGACCAGGCTGCCAGTAGCGCGCGTTGAGCACGATCCAGCTGCCCGGCAGCCACACAGCGCCGATGTGCCGCGCCATACGGCGGCTTCCCACACGCACACGACGGCGGCGCAAAAAGGCCAGCAAGGGCGCGGCGTCCGGGTCATCGGGCCGCAGTGCAGCGATCAGGTCGTCCAGCCAAAAATTTCTCTCCATGATCTTCAGTATAGCATCAGCGCCAGCGCATCCCCTGGCGTATAATCGGGGGTATGGAAAAAGACCGTCTCTTTTGGCCCGATTTCATCCGCGCCGTCGCCATCGCCGGCGTGGTGATGATCCACACCACCTCGCCGCTGATCAACCGCTATGGCGAAATTTCGCCCGCCGATTGGTGGACGGCCCTGCTCATCGGCACGCTGGCTCGAGTCACCGTGCTGCTGTTCTTCCTGCTGACTGGCGCGCTCTACCTGGGGCGCACACTGGAAACAGGGCCTTTCCTGCGTCGTCGGGCAGAGAAAATTCTGCTGCCGTTTTTCTTCTGGAGCCTGGTCTATGACTACCGGCATTTGTGGCCCTTCCGTCCCGAAGCGCTCTGGCAAAGCCTGCTGCGGATCTTGCAGGAGAACACATCCGGCCATCTCTGGTTTTTCTACACGCTGATCGGGCTGTATCTCTTTCTGCCGTTGCTCAACGCGTTTGTCCAAAGCGCCGACGCTCGGCTGCAACGCTACGCACTCGGATTGTGGTTTACGGCCACCGCGCTCTTCCCGCTGCTGGACCGGTTGACAGAAGTCTATCCCGGGTTCGATTTGCGGATGGTGACCGGTTACAGCGGATACCTGCTGCTGGGATACTGGCTGACGCATCTCGGTACGGGACCACGCCTCCGGCGGCGCGCCGCGGCGCTCTACGCAGCCGGATCGCTGGTCACTGTGCTGACCGTCTGGCGCATGTCCGCTGCGGCGGGGCAGGTTGCCGCCTGGGGGCTGGGATATCTTACCCCGCAGGTCATTCTGATGACCGGCGCGGCCTTTTTTCTGCTGCGGACGTTCGCCATCCGGCACGAAGCCCGCCTGAAATCCCGCCTGGGACGCCCGGTGTCGGCGCTCAGCCGCGCCAGTTTCGGCATTTACCTGGTCCACTTCATCTTCATCCGCCTTCTGGGCCGGGTCGGCATCTCGCCGCTCTCGCTGGGGCCTGCCTGGGCGGCCATCCCGCTCTTCTGGGGTCTGGTACTCGGCCTTTCCTGGCTCTTTGTGACGCTGCTGCAAAAGACGCCTCTCTTGCGCGCGCTGACGCCAAGTTGATAGTTCCTGACAGGCGCGAACGGTACAATAGCCACGACACCTTCAAAACGAGGCACATTATGCGAAAAGTCGCTGTTCTTGGCATTGGTCAAACCAAGATCGCCGAACATTGGGAATTTTCCATCCGCGAACTGGCCGGCGAAGCTGTGTTCCGCGCGCTGGAAGAGGCCAGCCAGCCGCCCATCGATGGGCTGTTCGTCGGCAATATGCTGTCGCCCCTGGTGGAACACCAATCCAGCCTGGGGCCGCTGATTGCCGACTGGATCGGCCTGCGGCACGGCGAGGCGGTCAAAGTGGAGGCCGCTTGCGCTTCCGGCGCTGCCGCCTTCCGCAGCGCCCTGATGGCCGTGGCCTCCGGCCAAATGGAGATAGCGGTGGCCGTTGGCGTAGAAAAAATGACCGACCAACATCCGCGCGATGTCACCTTTGGCCTGGCCACCGCCGCCGACGCCGATTACGAACTGGATCAAGGGGTTTCTTTCGTCGGGCTAAACGCCATGATCATGCAGCGGTATTTGCACACTTTCGGCTGGCAGTCCAGCGACCTGGCCGCCTTTTCCATCAACGCCCACCAGAACGCCCTGCACAACCCTTACGCCCGCCTGCACATGGCGATCACCCGGGAGGACTACGAACGCTCGCACATGGTGGCAGCGCCCATTCGGCTGCTGGACGCATCCCCCATTGGCGATGGCGCTGCCGCCGTCGTCCTGGCGCCCGCCGATCGGCTCCCGCCGGGCAACCGTGTGCTGGTCACAGGCTCCGGCGCTGCCACCGACACGATCGCCGTCCATTCACGCCGCGATCCCCTCTTCCTGCAAGCCGCCTGGCGTTCCGCCCGACAGGCTTACCAACAGGCAGGCCGCCAGCCGGAAGACATCGACTTCTTCGAGCTGCACGATGCCTTCAGCATCATGGCCGCGCTCTCGCTGGAGGCCGCCGGCTTTGCCGAACGCGGCCAGGGGCCGCGGCTGGCGCTGGAAGGCGACATTCGCCCAGAAGGACGCATCCCCATCTGCACCCGCGGCGGGCTGAAAGCCCGCGGCCACCCCGTCGGTGCAACCGGCATGTACCAGATCGTAGAGGTCGTACAACAATTGCGCGGCGAATGCGGCCCCACCCAGGTGCCCGCCGCCCGCGTCGGCATGGCCCAAAACATCGGCGGCTCCGGCGCCACCATCCTGACGCACATTCTCGAGCGCGATTGAACGCTTTGCAGTACAATCACCTTCATGAAATCCGTCCGTGTCATTCATCTCTTTTTGCGTCTCTTTTTGCCCCTCATCGCCCGTGTAGAAATTGAGGGTCTGGAAAACGTCCCCCCCGAGGGTGAAAAGGTCGTGCTGGCGGCCAACCACCTGGGGCGCCTGGATTCGGTGCTGATTTATTACACGCTCAAGCGCGCGGATGTCATCATGCCGACGGCAGAAAAATACCGCGACCACCCCATCTTCGCCCCCCTGGTCAAGATGGTGGACGGGTTCTTCCTCGA
>WGAD01000284.1 GCA_015489255.1 Anaerolineales bacterium
GCCTGCGCCGCACGGATGGTGTGGGCGATCAACGGCACGCCCGCCAGCAGGCGGATGTTCTTTCGCGGCACGCCCTTCGAACCGCCGCGGGCGGGGATGACGGCCAGCACCCGAGCGTCAGTCATCGCCCCGCTCCGGTTTCCGCGCCCAAACTAGAAAAGCCAGTCCCCAGCGTTCGGAACACGTCCAGGGGTCGCGCCCGGTCAAGCGGCGGCGCAGCCACATCACGCCACGCCAGACGGTCATCAAAACGGCTTCCAGCGGCGGCGACATGGGCGAGAAGGGAAAGTCGGGCGAATGCGAAACCAACGGCACGGGGAACATGCCAAAAGCGCCCTTTTCGGTTGCGCCCATTTCGTCCAGCAGGCGCAGATAAGCCGCCGAATCGTAATCGTTGCGGTAGAGCGCCGGTTTGGGCGGGGGCGGCGTGCGCCGCCTTCCGGTCAACGCCAGCCAGAGCCGGTAAGCGCCTTTCAGCAAAGCGTTGACCGGCTTCCCGAAGACCTGCACCGAACGCGGGTTTTCCGGCACGATGTAACCCAGGAAAACCCCGCCGGGCCGCAAAATGCGCATCTGTTCGCGCAACGGCGCGGCGATGTCGGCAAAGTGTTCGAACAGCCCGATGCTGAACACCGCATCGAAACTGTCGTCGGCGTAGGGCAGGGCCAACGCATCGCCGTTCATGAAGACCGCTTCCAGCCCGTCCAGCGCGTAAATGCGTTTGGCAGAGGCCAGTACCTCGTGCGAGGTGTCCAACAGGTGCGTCTCGATGCCGGCATCGGCGAAAAACGCACCCATGCTGCCCCGGCCGCTGCCGACTTCCAGCACGCGACGCAGTTCGGTGCCCGCCAGCACGTCCTGGAAGACGCGCCAGTGGTTCTGGAAGGCAAACTGCACCTGATGATCGGGCTGGCCGCGTTTGAAATGATATTTCTTCGTCTCTTCGCGCGCCCGCCAGGATTGGCGGAATTCGTCCACAGAGCCTTTATTCATAGCACACTCAATAGGTCAATCGTTTGGTAAACCGCAGCGGCACGGTGGCGAGCACCTTGGCGATGCGTTCGCCAGCACGCCCATCGCCGTAAAGCGTTACCCCTGCCGGCCGCGGCCGGTTGATGGCGTCCTGAATGGCGGCCTTGATCGCCTCGCGGTCGTAGTCGGGCACGTCGATCACGTTGGGGCCTCGTTCGCGCCCGGCCTCGCGCGAACCAATGTTGACCGCCGGCACGCCAAGATAGGAACATTCCCGAATGGCCACGCTGGAATTGCCAATGATAGCGCGGCTGTGGTAAAGCAGTCGCAAGAAATCTTCCGGCGGGATGTTCTTGAAAAAATGGATGTTGGACGGGTTTTCCAGCTCGCGGAAGGCGCGGATGCCCTTGGAGGTGCCGTCGGAACCGGCGTCCGGGTTCGGCCAAAACCAGAGCGTCGGCAGCCCCAGGTCGCGGATGGCGTACAGCGTCTCGGTCACGTGCTGGCGCGCTTTTTCATACTCCGAGGTGACCGGATGCTGCATGACCACCAGGTAACCGTCGGATAGGTCCACCCGCGCCCCCACGCCGCCATATTTTTCAAAGGGATCGCCCATCAAGCCCGGGTCGACCTTCACACGGTGGGCGATGTCAATGGAAGGGCAGCCGGTGACGAAGACCATTTGCGGGTCTTCGCCCATGCGGATGACACGCTCGGCGGCTTTTTCGGTGGAAACCAGGTGGTAATCGGCCAACTTGGTGACTGCATGACGCACTTTTTCGTCGATGTTGCCGGTCACCTCGCCGCCCTGAATGTGCGCCAGCGGGATGTTCATATACGCCGCCGCGATAGCCGTCGCCATGGTCTCGTAACGGTCGGCGATGGTGACCACGATATCGGGGCGCAAATTGTCGAAGACGGTCGCCAGCTCCATCACGCCCAGGCCGGTGGTCTTGGCGGAGGTCACCAGGTTTTCGCCTTCCAGGATCATGTACACCCGCGCGGCGACCGTGAAGCCATCGCCTTCGATATGCTTGATGACCTTGCCGTAGCGGTCGAGCAGCGCCGAAGCCGCCACCACCAGCTGCAATTCCAGGTCGGGATGATTTTTGATGGCCTCCAGCGCGGTGCGAACGCGCGAATAGCTCGGGCGGGCGGTCACCACCACGCAAATTTTTCGTCGGGTCATGCGCTCTCCAGGTCGTCTTCTGTGATAAAAGAACCGGCAGGGAGCGCGCGCCGCAGCGCGCGGCCCAGCGCCGCATCCCGTTCCGAGGCCGGGATGCCCGCCGAAGCCGGTTTGCGGGCCGTCAGATCGGCTTTCGTCAGGCGGTGACCGGCGGGTAAATCCCGGCGGGCAACCAGCGCCTTGCCGAAGGTGCGGCGCATCCTATCCATCTCGGCGGCGTTGACATCCTTGTCCACCGGATGCGCCAGGGTCTGCTCGATGAAGCGGACGCCCTCCACCAGCTGCCGCAGTTCAGCCGTGGTCAGCGAGGCGACCACGTCCGGGCCGAAGGCTTCGCGGCTGAGGGTGACGTGTACTTCCAGCAAGTTGGCGCCCAGTGTGGCCGCCGCCAGGCCGGCGTAAATCTTCGCCGAATGGTCGGAAAGCCCAACGGGAACGTCATACCGCTGGCGGAAGACTTCCAGCATGTTCAGGCCGATGGTCTCCGGCGGCGAGGGATAGCGCGACGTGCACTGGAAAACCGCCAGCGGCAGCCCCAGCCCCTGAAGCCAGGTCACCACTTCGTCAATCTCACGCAGCGGACTCATGCCCGTCGAAAGCAAGATCGGCTTGCCGGTGGCCGCCATGCGCTCCAGCAAGATGGGGTTGTTGGTCTCACCGGAGGCCACTTTCCAGGCCGGCATATCCAGTTTTTCCAGCAAATCGACCGCGGCTTCGGAAAACGGCGAACTTAAAAAGACCAACCCGCGCTCGCGGGCGTGCGCCGCCAGGCCGGCCCATTGTTCGGGCGTGAATTCCATGCGCCGCCAGTAGTCGTAGCGTCTGTCGTCCTGCGGGCTGAACTTCACCCGCCAGGGTTCCAGCGTGGAACTCTCTTCGGCGGCGATGTGCGTCTGGAATTTGACGGCGTCCGCGCCGGCGGCGGCGATGGCGTCAATGAAGGCGTGCGCCATGCCCAGGCTGCCGTCGTGCGCCTGGGCCACCTCGCCGATGATGAAACACGGGGCGCCCGGCCCCACCGGTCGCCCGGCGATCTCAAACGTTTTGCTCATTGCCATTCTCCCATCGCAACCTGCCGGATAAATTCGGCGGTCTTCTCGGTGGCTTCGCCGTTTAGCCAGGTCAATTCCTGGGCAATAAAACGGCGACGGTTTTCCGCATCTCGCTGCGGGTCAGTCAAATAGGTTTCAA
>WGAD01000285.1 GCA_015489255.1 Anaerolineales bacterium
GCCCAACTCTGCGCCCAGGCCATCTGCCTGGAGGAGATGCTGCTGGTCGAGATTCCGCGCGGTTTCATCTTCTACGCCCAAACCCGCCGCCGCGAAACGGTGGAATTCACCCCCGAACTGCGCGAACTGGTGCGCAAATCCGCCGCCGAGATGCACCACTACGTCTGGCGCGGACACACCCCCAAAGTGCGCCCGTCAAAAGCTTGCCGTTCCTGTTCCCTGGCCGACCTCTGCCTGCCGGATTTGCAAAACCGCCGCAAAACGGCCAGGCAATACATCCGGGAACAGATCGAAGATGCCTGAAGGCGCATGTCATTGCGAGCGACCGCAGGGAGCGAAGCAATCCCCCCTCCTCGCGCCAGTAGATTGCTTCGACTTGACATGAAGAAAGAACGATGAAAAAACTCGGCAACACCCTCTACATCACCACGCCCGAAGCCTACCTCTCCCTGGAAGGCGAGACCGTGGTGGTACAAAAAGAAGAAGGCAAGGCGCTCAAACTGCCGCTGCACAACCTGGAAGCCATCGTCTGTTTCAATTACCCGGGCGTCAGCCCGGCGCTGATGGGCGCCTGCGCGCGGCGCGGCATCGGGCTGACCTTTTTCCGCCCCAGCGGGCGCTTCCTGGCGCGCGTCAGCGGGCCGGTGAGCGGCAATCTCCTGCTGCGCAAACGGCAGCACCAGGCCACGGCGGAGCCGAAGACTGCGGTCGCCATCGCCGCTTCTTGCCTGCTGGGCAAGGTCTATAACAGCCGGGTGGTGATCGAGCGCGCCCTGCGCGATCACGGCCTGGTGGTGAACCGCGAGCGATTGCAAAACGCCTCCGCATTTCTGAAGGCCAGCCTGCCCGCCATCCGCGACGCTGCCGATCTGGAGACCCTGCGCGGCCTGGAGGGCGCGGCAGCCAAGCAGTATTTCCGCGTCTTTGATGAACTCATCCTGCACCAAAAAGAAGCCTTCCGTTTCACCGGACGCAACCGCCGCCCGCCGCGCGATCGCATGAACGCCCTGCTTTCTTTCCTCTACACCCTGCTGACGTATGAAGTCGCCTCGGCGCTGGAGGGCGTGGGGCTGGACCCGCAGATCGGCTTTCTGCACGCCGATAGGCCCGGCCGCCCCTCGCTGGCGCTCGACCTGGTGGAAGAACTGCGCCCGGCGCTGGCCGACCGGCTGGCGCTTTCGCTGGTCAACCGCCGCCAGGTGAACGCCAAAGGCTTCACCCTCAAGGAAAGCGGCGGCGTGCTGATGGATGACAAAACCCGCAAGACCGTGCTCGGCGCCTGGCAGGCGCGCAAACAGGAGCAGATCACCCACCCCTTCCTCAAGGAACGCATCCCGCTGGGGCTGCTGCCCCATGTCCAGGCGCTGTTGCTGGCCCGTCATTTGCGCGGCGACCTGGACGCCTACCCGCCGTTCTTTTGGAGTTGACGTCATTGCGAGGAGCGAAGCGAGGAAGCAATCCCCTCCATTCTACAGGAAATGGCTTCGCCCGGCGGCCTCGCACCAATGACATCTCACGAAAGGGAAAATTTGTGTGATAATAGCAGTCAGGAGGAGACAATGAAAATCACCTTACAAACCCTCACCCCGCTGTGGACCGGCGGCGTGGACGGTACCACCGACCGCCTGCACGAAACCGCCCTCATCGGCTCGCTGCGCTGGTGGTACGAGGCCCTCGTCCGCGGCCTGAGCGGGTATGCGTGCGACCCGACCGAGAAGGGGCATTGCGAATACAATTCCCAAAAGCCCGACCCACCGGAAAAGCAACTGTGCCCGGCCTGCTACTTGTTCGGCTGCACCGGCTGGGGGCGCAAGTTTCGGCTGCAAGTCATCGGCCGTCCAAAGATTGAAGGCAAAGGTCGGCGCAAAGCAATACAGGAAGGGCAGTCCATTCCAATCGAATTCATTCCTTTGCGAAAAATCAAGGATGAAGAATGGAATTTGCTGCAATTGACCCTGCACCTGATTTCCGAATACGGTGCGATCGGCGGCAAAACCGTTTTCAAACCTTCGGACGAACTACATCGCAAGGACGAATTTCACCACCTGGATTTTGGGCTAGTTCGTATCGCCCTGCCCCCAGACTGGCCCGAAATGTCTTCATCTCTGGATGATTTGAAAGCCTATGTCACAGGTGCAAGGTGGCGTTCCGGGGAGCACCAATACAAAGATAAAAAAGGTGTTGTACACGATTATTCTTGGGCTTCGCTGCAAAACTTCTGGTGCGTGAAGGGGCGCTATCTGGCACGGCAAAATTCAGGGAAAAGCACGTTCAACCGGGCCATCAGCCGCAAAGAGCCGAAGACACAGGCCAAACA
>WGAD01000286.1 GCA_015489255.1 Anaerolineales bacterium
GTATTGCCCCAGGCCAGGCCCGCCCGCCCAACGATAGAAATCTTTGCCGCTGCTGAAGACTGGCGGCGGGCGGGCCTGGCCTGGGGCAATACCGCCGCCGCCCTGGAAGCTTTGGGGCAACTGGATGAGGCCCTGGATGCCTACCAGCGTTCCGCGGACCTCCTCGGGCGCGCCGGAGAAGATGAATTGCGGGCAACGGTTTTGCAGGCGCGGGCTGCCGTGCAGCTCAAGCAAGGCCAGGTGACGAAATCGGCTTTTTCCATGCTGGAACACCTGGGCGCTGATCCCTCGCTGCCCTGGTGGAAACGCTGGCTGAACAAGGTACTGCGATGGATGATACGCTGATCGCTCCGATCCGCCATCCGGTGGAGCAAGAAGACCTCCGCCGCCTGGCGCGCCGACTGCATTTTACCCCCTGGGTGCACCGTCACCTGGGCTGGCGCGATGCCCTGGATTTCATCCACGACGAGGCTTTCTGGCTGCTGGACGACCCCCAAGGAGAACTGGCAGCGGCCTTGTGCGTGCCCGTGGAAGAGAACGGCATCGCCTGGTTGCAGCTATTTGCCGGTTTTACCTCCGAAGAACCGGGGGCGTATTGGCACATTCTCTGGAACAGGGCGCAACATTATTTGCAGCAGTTTGCGCCGGTGACAGTCGGCGCCCTGGTGCTGCAAGACTGGATGCAAAACCTGCTGGTCGAAAGCGGTTTTCACCTGCAAGAGCACATCGTCAACCTGGCGTTGACCTTGCGGGAAGCGCCGGAACCGCCGCCGCGGCCCGATACCTGGACGTTCCGCCCTTTGCAGCCGGGAGACCTGGCCGCGGTCGCTGCGGTGGATGCCGCCGCCTTCTCACCTTTGTGGCAAAACCCACTTTCTGATCTGCAAAAAGCCTACCAGCGTGCGATTTGGGCGGAGGTGGCAGAACGAGATGGACAGATCCAGGGGTATTTGATCGCCATACGCTCCCTGATGGGAATTCACATCTCCCGCCTGGCGGTGGCGCCGCAGGCGCAGGGCGGTGGCATTGGGCGCGCTTTGTGCGCGGGTTTGTTGCACAGCGCCTGGAAACGAGGCTGGCGGCAAATTTCCGTCAACACGCAGGAGAGCAACCTGGCTGCGTTGCGCCTGTATCACCGGCTGGGCTTCCGCGAAGAAGCGGAAAGCCTGCCGGTGTATGTTTTCTCTGTGTAAATGGGAGGAAAAATGAGCGCCGAGTGGCAAGAAAGCCTGAAAACGCAAGATGGCCTGACCTTGCACGGGCAGGGGTGGCGGCCAGAAAGAGAAATCCGCGGCGCCATCTGTCTGGTGCACGGGCACGGCGAGCATGTAGGTCGGTATGCTCATTTGGCTGCCGCCTTGAACCAGGCCGGTTTTGCGCTGCTGGGGTTCGATCTGCGTGGACATGGCCGTTCTGAAGGGCGGCGAGGCCATACGCCCTCCTATGAACAATTGATGGACGACGTGGGCGCCATGCTGGCGCGGACCTCGGAACGCTTCTCTGGCAAGCCTTTGTTTCTTTATGGGCATAGCATGGGCGGCAACCTGGTGCTGAATTATGGCCTGCGCCGTCGGCCACAGCTGGCAGGCGTGGTCGCGACCGGCCCCTGGCTGAGGCTGGCGTTCGAACCGCCGGCGATCCAGGTTGCTTTGGCGCGGATGATGGACAAAATTGCCCCGGCATTTGTGCAATCTTCCGGCCTGGAGACTGCGGCCCTCTCGCGCGATGAGCGCGTGGTTGCCGCCTACGAGCAGGATCCGCTGGTGCACGATCGGGTTTCGGCGCGCCTCTTCCTCGCCATGTATGCCGCGGGCTTGTGGGCTTTGGAAAATGCAGCCCAATGGCAACTGCCCTTGCTGTTGATGCACGGCGGCGCCGATCGCCTGACTTCGGCGGAAGCCAGCGAAACGTTTGCCCACCGCGCCGGCAAGTGGGTGACCTTCAAACGCTGGGAGGGCTGGTATCACGAGGTGCACAACGAACCGGAGCAGGAAACCTTCCAGCGCTTTTTGCTCGACTGGCTGCTGAAGAAGACGTTCCCCGCTACCAGAGAGTAAGGCAGATTCCTCAGGTTAAAAGAAAATGAAAATTTTACCCGCCCCCTGCTTTCGGGGGCGGTTTTGTGGCACAATAGGTTGTGACCATAATCACTTTTAGCACGCGAAAGGACGCACTATGAGCAAACGTCAGAAAATTCGTGAAATGCGCCGCAAGAAAGCCCAACGCCAGCGCATGGCCTTTATTGGCATCGTTGTCGGGGTGGTGTTGATCTTTGCCGCCTTGGTGATTTACCAGAACAACCGTCCGGTCGAGGTGGTAGCCATTACGCCGGAGCCCCGGCCCAACGCCAACTTCAACGCCATGGGTGACCCCAATGCGCCGGTGCGTGTGGAGGAATTTTCGGATTTTCAATGCCCTTATTGCCGCATGTTCTACGAAAAGTATGAAGCCTTCTTCGTGGAAAATTACGTCAAGACGGGCAAAGTGTACTTTCTCTACCGCTCCATGGGCAATTTCCTGAGCGACAACATCAATCGCGCTTACGGAACGAACAACCAGGAATCCATTATGGCGGCCCAGGCAGCGTATTGCGCCGGCGATCAAGGCTTGTTTTGGGAATACCACGACACCTTGTTTGCCAACCAAACGGGCGAGGGCGTGGGCGATTATGAAAAGAAGAACTTGCTGGTGATGGCCGAAAACCTGGGCATGGATGTTGCCGCTTTTGAAGACTGCCTGGACAGCGAGAAATATAAAACGCTGGCCGAGCAAGACGCTACGGACGGTGCGGCCTTTGGCATCACCGGCACGCCTTCCTTCGTCGTCTTTTGGACGGTGAACGGCGAAACCAAGACGACAGTGGTCGTTGGCGCCGATGGCGAAGGGTTACAGAGCGCCATTGAGCAGGCGCTGGCGGAAGTCAGCGCCGCCGAGTAGGCTGCGCTCATCCCAAACAACGGACGGGCACACCGTCCGTTGTTTGCGTTTAGAAGAAGAGGCCTTTGATCCAATCCAGCAAGGCGGTGAGGGCAGGGGCCACGGCCAGCGCCGGCAAAAGATTCCCCACCCGTATTTTCTTGATTTCCAGCAAACTGCTCAGGGCCAGCCCCATCAGCAAAACACCGCCCGCGGCCTGCATTTCCAGCATCATCGCCGGGGTGACGATCTGCTGCAACTGGCCGGCCAGCAGGCTGATGCCTCCCTGGTAAACCAGGATGACCAGAGAAGAAAACAGCACGCCCACGCCCAGGCTGGAGGCAAAGGCCAGCGAGGTGAACCCATCCATGACCGATTTGATGATCAGGAGGGTGGCGTCGCCCGCCAGGCCGTCTTGAATGGCGCCCAGGATCGCCATCGGCCCGATGGCGAACAGGAGGGAGGCTGTGAGAAAGCCCTGGATAAAACGGCTGCTGTCTCCCTGGCGGTTGAAACGGGCGTCCAGCCGGGCCCCCAGGGATTCCAGCCGCTCTTCCAGGTGCTGCCATTCCCCCAGCAAAGCGCCGATGAGGACGCTGCCGAGAACAATGAGGATGTTTTCACTGTCAAGGAAGAGCTTGATGCCCAGCCCCAGGGTGAAGAGGCCGACGCTGGCGGTGACGGTGTCCTTCAGCTGCCCCGACAGGTGCGTGCCCAGGGCTAGCCCCAGGCTGCCGCCCAGAAGGATCGCTGCGACGTTGATCCAGGTACCGGTCATGCCGTTTCCTCCCGCGCTTTGCGACTGGCGATCTGTTGATGGGCGTTTTCCGCCAGCTCCAGGGCAAAGCAAAGCGAAGACAGGCGGTTCAGGTAACGCAGCAAGGCGGGGTTGTCGATCAACCCCTGGCGTTGCAGGGTGGCAACCCGGCGTTCCGCCCGGCGGACGATGGTCCTCGCCACGGCCAGCGCGCCGCTGCCGAAGGTTTCGCCAGGGAGAATGAAATCGGTGGGCGGTTCCAATCCGGCGGTGAGCCGATCGGTTTCCTGCTCCAGCCAGGCGACGCGCTCTTCGTCAATTTTGCGAAAACGCTCGGCGTGCTGGGGGTCGGCTGCCACTTCGGCCATCAGGCGGTAGAGATCGCGTTGAACGGCCTCCAGCAAAGAGGCGGCTGGCGGCGCCTGACAGGTTGCCCGGGCCAGCCCGAGGGCGGCGGTGGCCTCGTCCACGGCGCCCACGGCCTCAATTCGTGGATGGTCTTTCGCCAATCGTCCGGAACCCAACCAACTGGTCATACCATCATCGCCGGTTTTGGTGTACAGTTTGTCCATCGCTTGATCCTTTTTGTGAGAAGATAAGCGTATTATAGTCAGTATTCCGGTTGCGAAGACAGGTAAACGAGTATGAAATTGAAATATCATCGTCAAATTTTGCGCGCTGCCCTCGCCGACCTGGTTGGGCGGGATGCTTTGCTGGCGATTGAAGCCGCCAACCTGGGGCAAGATACACTGCTCAACCAGATTGGACATGATGAATATCATTTCGATAACAACGCCTTTCGGGCGGGCTGGCGTTACGTCCGCGGGCAAATGCGTCAGATCCCGGACGCGCTGCGGCGCGATCGCCCCCGGGAGGCGTGGGCGGCCTTTGGACGCTTGTCTCATGCGGTGCAGGATTTTTACGCCCACAGCAATTACGTTCAGCTCTGGTTGCAGAAATTTCCCCGTCGTCGCCGCCCAAGACCGACAGACATTGAACCGGCTGATTTTCGCATCTTGCGCCATGCCTGGCTGCGCTCTGGCCGCCTTTACTACCCGCTGGAAGCGCTCAGTTTCATCCCGGGCCTGCGTCGCCTGATCATGCCCCTCCTGCCGCGCGATTCACACGCCTATATGAACCTGGACGGCCCGGAGCAGGGCGAGCATTTTTTCTATGCTTATCAGGCGGCTGTCAAGCAAACGCGGCGCATGTTTTTGCTGCTGCTGCTGCGCCTGAACCGACGCGAGCGAGGCCTGTTTACCGAAAATCGCGTATAATGCACCCTATGGACACACGAGAAAAACTCAACCAGGCGTTGAAAGAGGCCTTGCGGTCTGGCGATCGCCTGCGCAAGGATACCCTGCGAATGGTGATGGCCGCTATCAAGCAGGCCGAGGTCGATAATCGCCGATCGCTAGACGAGGCCGCGGTGTTGGCGATTTTGCAGAAACAGGTCAAATCCCGCCGTGAGACGCTCGAGGCCGCCCGCAGCGCCAACCGCGACGATCTGGCTGCGGAGGCCGAAGCCGAGATCGCCATTTTGCAAGATTTCCTGCCTGAACCAATGTCCGCCGATGAATTGCGCGCGCTGGCGCAGGAGGCGATCGCCGAGGTGGGGGCAGCCTCCATGCGCGACATGGGACGGGTGATGAAAACCCTCTTGCCGCGCGTAGCCGGACGGGCGGCTTCCTCGGAGGTCAGCGCGGTGGTCAGACAGTTGTTGAGCGGATGAACGTTTTTGTCTCTTTCCGCAAGGGGTACTCCTGGCGGGTGCTGGTCTTTGTTTTTGCCTTTGGTGTGCTTTCTGGCCTGGCGCTTTGGTGGACCATTGCACCCAATGGCGACGGCAACGCCTTGCAGGTGGGGCAGGTGGCCCCGACGGATTTCACCGCTCCGCAAACGGTGGAATACATCAGCCAGGTGCTGACGGAACAAGCGCGCCTGGAGGCAGAACGTGCCGTGCAGCCGGTTTACGCTTCTCCCGACCCGGCCATTGCCCGCACCCAGATCGAACGCCTGCGGGCCGCGCTGGATTACATCACCCTGGTGCGGCAAGACCCCTGGGCGCTGCCAGAACAAAAGATCGCCGATTTGCAAAACCTGCAAGATGTGAGGCTAAACGCTGAAACGGCGGAAAAGATCCTGGCCTTGAACGACCAGCGCTGGGATATGCTCCGCCAGGAGGCCCTCAGCGTGCTGGAAC
>WGAD01000287.1 GCA_015489255.1 Anaerolineales bacterium
CAATATATTGTCTGGAATTGTACCAAACCCTGGGCGCCTCAACGCAATCGGCGGAAGAAGTATGCTAAAATTGGGAACCAAGTCCCCCAACGGAGAACATAGATGAACAACGAAAAGCCCACCCATTTTATCCATGAGATGATTGAGGCCGACCTGAAGAGCGGACGGTATCAAAGCGTCCGCACCCGCTTCCCGCCAGAGCCAAACGGCTATCTGCACATCGGCCATGCCAAATCGATTGTACTTAATTTTGGCACCGCCAAAAAATACGGCGGCCAATGCAACCTGCGCTTCGACGACACCAACCCCACCAAAGAAGAAGTGGAATACGTCGAATCCATCCAGGAAGACATCCGCTGGCTGGGGTATGAATGGGACGAATTGCGCTTTGCTTCCGATTATTTCGACCAATTGTATGCGTGGGCTGTGCAATTGATCAAAGAAGGCAAAGCCTATGTAGACGACCTGAGCCAGGAGGAGATCCGCCAGTACCGCGGCACGCTGACCGAACCCGGGCGCAACAGCCCCTACCGCGATCGCTCGGTGGAGGAAAACCTCGATCTCTTCGAACGGATGAAAAACGGCGAGTTTCCCGATGGCAGTAAAGTCTTGCGCGCCAAGATCGACATGGCCTCCCCCAACCTCAACCTGCGCGACCCGGTGATGTACCGCATTTTGCACGCCCGGCACCACCGCACGGGCGACCAGTGGTGCATCTATCCCATGTACGATTGGGCGCACGGGCAATCGGACGCCATCGAGGGCATCAGCCATTCTCTGTGCACCCTGGAATTTGAAAACCACCGCCCCCTGTACGAATGGTTCCTCGATAACCTGCCCATCGCGCACAAGCCGCGGCAGATTGAATTCGCTCGCCTCAACCTGACCTACACCGTGCTCAGCAAACGTCGCCTCATCCGCCTGGTGAAGGAAGGCCATGTCCGCGGCTGGGACGACCCGCGCATGCCCACCCTCGCCGGTCTGCGCCGCCGCGGCGTGCCGCCCGCCGCCATCCGCAACTTCTGCGAGGCCATTGGCGTCGCCAAAGCCAACAGCACCATCGACCTGGCCCTGTTTGAATACCACATCCGCCAGGAACTCAACCGCATCGCTGAGCGGCGCATGGCCGTGCTGGATCCGGTCAAAGTGGTCATCACCAATTACCCCGAAGGCCAGGTCGAATGGCTGGAAGCGATCAACAACCCGGAAGATGAAAGCGCCGGCACGCGCAAAATCCCCTTCACCCGTGAACTTTACATCGAACGCGACGATTTCCGCGAGGTGCGCCCAAACAAAAAATACCACCGCCTGTCTATCGGGCACGAAGTGCGCCTGCGCTATGGCTACTTCATCAAGGCCGAAAGCGTCGTCAAAGACGAGGCCGGCAACATCCTCGAGATTCACTGCACCTACGACCCAGAAACCCGCGGCGGCTACGCCCCCGATGGGCGCAAAGTGCGCGGCACCATCCATTGGGTTTCGGCGCCGCACGCCATCGACGCCGAAGTTCGTCTCTACGACCGCCTCTTCACCGTCCCCGATCCGCGCAGCGAAGCCGACAAAGACTTTACCGAGTTCATCAACCCCAATTCGCTGACCGTGCTCACCGGTTGCAAGCTGGAACCCGATCTGGCCGCTGCAGCGGCCGGTACGCACTACCAGTTCGAACGCAAGGGATACTTCTTCCTCGACCCGGACAGCCAGCCAGGCCGTCCGGTCTTCAACCGCACCATCACCTTGCGCGACACCTGGTCGAAAATTGCCAAATCCCTCGGTCAAAAATAACCCCCAGGGCGGCTCACGAGAGCCGCCCTGATGCCAACCCTCAAGGAGTAACCCAATGGCAGAGACCCCCCTCGTTTTGCACAACGCCCACATCCTGACCATGGATGAACGCTACACCCAATATGAAAACGGCGCCTTGGTAGTACAGGGAGACAGCATCCTCGCCCTCGGCCCCGAGGAAGAGCTCCTGGCCGCTTACCCGAACGCCGAGCGTTTCGACTGTGCCGGTCGCGTGCTGATGCCCGGCTTCGTCAACGCCCACACCCACGTCCCCATGACGCTGCTGCGCGGACTAGCGGACGACCTGCGCCTGGACGTCTGGCTGCTGGGCTACATGATGCCCGTCGAACGCGAGTTCGTCACCCCTGAGTTTGTGCAACTGGGCACAAAAATCGCCTGCGCCGAATTCATCCGCACTGGCGTCACCTGCTTTGCCGATATGTACTACTTCGAAGAAGACGTCGCCCGAGCGACCGCTGAAGCCGGTCTGCGCGCGCTCTGCGCCCAAACGGTGCTCAAATTCCCCACCCCCGACGCCGCCTCCTACGAGGATGCGCTGGCTTACGCCCGCGACTTCATCGCCCGGTGGAAAGATCACCCACTCATCGTCCCCTCGGTCGCGCCCCACGCCCCCTACACCTGCACCGAAGAAATCCTGCGCGAAAGCGCCCGCCTGGCCGCCGAATTCGACGTTCCCCTGCACACCCATCTCGCGGAAACCCAGCGAGAAGTCGAAGACATGCGCCGGGAACACGATATGCCCGTCATCCCCTACGTCAAAAAACAGGGCTTATTTGCGGCCAAAGTCTTGGCCGCCCACTGTGTGCACATTGACCGCGGCGAAATGCGCACCCTGCTGCACGCCGGCGCCGGCGTGGCGCACAACCCCTCGTCCAATTTAAAGCTGGCCTCTGGCATCGCCCCCGTCCCCGAAATGCTGGAAGTCGGGCTGAACGTTGGCATTGGCACCGATGGGCCAGCCTCCAACAACGACCTCGACATGGTCGAAGAAATCCGCCTGACGGCGCTGCTGGCCAAAGGCGGCAGCGGCGATCCAACCGTGGTGCCGGCTCGCCAGGCGCTGGCCATGGCCACGCGCATCGGCGCCGCCGCCATGCACCTGGGCGACATCACCGGCTCACTGGAAGTCGGCAAACGCGCCGACCTGATCCTCCTGGATCTCACCCCCTTGCACAATTCGCCACGCTTCCGCCGCGACGAAAACAACATCTACGCCCAAATCGTTTACGCCGCCAAATCGACCGATGTCACCGATGTCATGGTCAATGGCCGCTGGCTGATGCGCGACCGACATCTCCTCACTTTAGACGAAGAAGCCCTGCTGGCTGAAGCCCAGGAGATCGCCGAACAAATCAACGCCTTCTTGCACGCACGAGAAGAATCCGTCCTCTCCAAGCTCATCGCCCTGGGCGGCTCCAGCGAACAGGAAAGCTTCGAAGTCCAGATCAAAGTGCAACTGCCCGACCGCGACGTCGTGCGTCAGCGCCTCGCATCCCTGGCCGCCGCCGGACAACTGGAAATCGTCCGCACCCGGCACTACGGAGAACACGACGTGTACTTCGAATTCGACGATCCGGAACAAGGTCGCCTGCGTTACCGCGAAGACGACTTCCTGGACGATCAGGGTCAGGTGACGGGCGTCCGTGCCCGTCTGACCCTGATCGGCATCCGCAGCGAAGACCGGTTCGAAGACGCCGTCGTCCTCTCTCGCAGCCGTTACCTGGCCCCGGCCACCAACCCGCTGCGCTTCTACCGCGAATACTTCAAGCCCGCCAAAGAAAAGGAAATCGTCAAAGACCGCCTGCGCTGGCTGGTGCGCTTTGAAGACCAGGAATTCTTCATCAACCTGGATCGCTTCCAGCAGCCGGCCCTGGGCGATTTTCTGGAAGTGAAAAGCCGCACCTGGAGCCGCCGCGACGCCGAACACAAGGCCCAGCAGGGCCTGAAGTTGCTGCAAATGCTGGCACCAGAAGCCTCCGCGCCCATCACTTCCGATTACATCGATCTCTAGCTGAGGTTCCAACATGCGTCGTATTGCCGCTTATCTTCTAACCGGTCTGTTCGTGGTGTTGATGCCGCTCTCCCTCTTCGTCCGACAGGCGGAGGCGCGTCTCTTCTCGCCGCAAGCATACAAAACGGTGCTCAAAAACAGCGGCTTCTATGAGACGCTGCCAGCCATTACAGGCGCCATGCTGCACGAGACCATCCTCACCGCCGCCGACTGCGCCGAAAACCCCGTCTGGTGCGCCGAAAACGAGGGCCTGCCCGCCGAAGCCCGCGCCTGCCTGCAAGAGGCTTTGCCTCCGCAAGCCTACACCAACTTGAGCACCCGGCGGCGGCCTCCCTCGCCTGAAGAAGAGGCCGCTATCCTCTCCTGCGCCCAAGAATACGGCTTTGGTTACACAACCGA
>WGAD01000288.1 GCA_015489255.1 Anaerolineales bacterium
AGTTTATACATCGTGCGGCCTCGGGAAGAGCGTAAACCGCCCGTCGCCGCCCAGAGCAGCTCCCAGGGGGCGGCTGAAGAGCGGCAAAACGCGGCTGTTGGCAAAGAAGGGGAAATTGAAATCGGTGGGGTCGCCGGCCTGTTTGCCGGGGATGGGCATCAGGCGGGCGGTGAGAGGTTTGTCGAGCCGCAGGGAAAGGGCTGCCAGGTCGAGCAGCAGTGGTGTCAGCGCCTCGGCGCTGACATCGCCGGGCAGCGGAACGGTATCCAGGCCGGTGCCGCAGACGGCGGAATACATCAGCAAGTCTTTGACGCTCAGGGTGCCTTCTGCGGCGCGGCGGGCCAGGATGGCGTCTTCCATCACGGGCAGCATCAGCCCGCTGAAACCGGCGCGCAGGAATCGCGCCCGGTCGATGGCATCCGCCAGGATGGCGGCGGCGGTCAGCGAACCGTGACGTCCCAGTTGGGGCACGCCCAGGGCCTCGAAAGCTGTCCCTAGAGAGAGCGCCTCTTGCGGGAAGGGCGCCAGAGAGAAATCCATACCGCCGAAGCGCAGGTTGTATTTGTATTTCAAAAGGTCGGCGGTTCGCGTCAGCTGACGGGCATGTTTTTCGATGGCGGCGGTCAGGGCCTGCTGGCCCGTGGTGACGTCCCGCGCCTGACGAAAAGCCTCCACGGCCAGATCGGCGGCTTCCAGCGCCAGGGCAAAGGCCGGGGCGGTGTCTTCATGGTAGGCGGCTGGAAAGAAGGGCGCGCCGGCTGGCACGTTGCCCAGGGCAGCGAAGCGCAGGTTGGCGAAACCATCGGGCTGGATGCCCGAACAGGCAGTGATAACGCGAGCGCAGGCGCGCACAGCGGGCAGCGACAGTCCGCGGGCGCGGGAGGCCATTTCGCCCGAGAAGAAGACGTTTTCGGTGGCGGCGATGGCGTCGGGCAGGAGGGCGTAACTTCGCGGCGCTTCCATCAGCGCCGGGCCGAGGGCGATGTAATCGGCGCCGCTTTCTGGCAGGCGGCGTTCAAATTCCTGCGCCATTTGCGGCAGGCCGTCGAGGGCTTTGTCATCTAGCAGGCGGGCGAAGGAGATGGTCGCCAGGCGCAGGGTTTGCACCTCATACCCGGCCTGGGCGAAGGCCGAGCGGGCATCGCGCAAGAAGCGCCCGGCCTGCCGCCAGCGCTTTTCATCCGGCGGCCAGCCAGGGTTGAAAAAATAGGTGATGGAACGGATTTTCATGCGTTCATCCTTTGCGGCGGAAGAGGCTCAGCGTTTCGATGTGATACGTCTGCGGGAAGAAGTCGAAGGGGATGAGGGTTTGCAGGGCGTAGCCCTGGCGGGCAAAGCGTGCCACATCGCGGGCCAGGGTGGCCGGATCGCAGGAGATGTAGGCGATCTCGCGCGGCGCAGCGCGCACCAGGGCATCTAAAACGGCAGGATGCAAACCCTCGCGGGGCGGATCGACGACCGCCAGGTCGGGGTGCACGTCGAGGGCGGGCAAGACCATTTCCGCCGGCGCCTCGTAGAGGGAGACATGGTCGAATTCATCCAGGTTGAGGGCAAAATCCCGGCAGGCGGCGGGAGAAGCCTCGATGGCGATCAGCTGGCGGCAGTGTGGCGCCAGAAAGGCGCTGAACAGGCCGCCGCCGCTGTACACATCCAGGATCAGATCCGCCGGCAGGGTGACCATCTCCAACAGGCGGCGGATCAGCGTCTCCGCCAGCGGGGTGTTGACCTGGAAAAAAGCCCCCGGCGAGACGTAAAACTCGCGCCCCAGCACTTCGAAGACCAGGTATTCTTCTCCGGCGAGGATCAGGACCTCCCCCTGGCTGACGTGGGCGATGGATACCCCGGCCTCGCTGACCACCTGGGGCAGGGCGTCTGGCGGTGCGTGGAAGGTGAGCATCAGTTCGCCGCGGCTGTCTGCGCGCAGCGAAAGCCGCTCCAGCCCGGGCAGCGGTTCCAGGTCAATCTGGGGCCAAAAATCGGCGATTGGCTGCATGGGCAAGAGGCAGGTGGTGACAGGCAGCACGCTTTCGCCGGTGGCGCGGACGAACCCCAGGCGCCCATCCTTCGCCTGGTGGAACTGGACGTGGTTGCGGTAATGCCAGGCGGCGGGCGAGGGGACGATGGCTTGCATGGGGGGCGCCTTCACCTTGCCGATGCGCTGCAATTGATCGCGGACGATGGCCTCTTTGGCCTGCAATTGGGCGTCGTACGGCAGGTGTTGGTAATGGCAGCCGCCGCAATCTCCGAAGTGGGGACAGCGGGGCGCGATGCGCCGCGGCGCCGAAGAGAGCACCTCCAGCAGCTGCCCTTTCGCGTGCCGCCGGGCTTCCTTCGTCAGTCGCAGGCGGACGGTTTCGCCGGGCAAGCCGTAGGGGACGAAAACCGCCCGTCCATCGGGCAGTCGCCCCATGGCTTTGCCGCCGTAAACCAGTTTGTCCAGGGTTACGATGAAATCTTGTTTCACAGCGTCCGGGCCTCGTGCTGCGCGGCTTCAGGTCCTTGCCGCGGCAACGGGGGAGCAGTCTTGCGGCAGGGAGGCAGGCATTGGGCCTCCTGTTGGCAAACAGCGTGAGCCGCGCGGCTCACGCTGCTGCGTATTCATCCAGCGCCTGGAAGAGGGCTGCCAGGTCGTCGGGCACAATTTCGCCCATGTGCGCAATGCGGAAGGTCTTGTTTTTGAGCGGGCCGTACCCATTGGCCAGGCGCATACCGCGTTGGAGCAAGAAAGCATTGAGCGCGCCGATATCCCAACCGTGGCGGTTGTGCACCGTGGTGACCGTTTTGGAACGGTATCCCGCCGGCGCAAAGATGTCCATGCCGCGCGCTTCCGCCCAACGATGGACCTGCCGGGCCATGGCTGCATGGCGGGCAAAGCGCGCTTCCACGCCTTCCGCCAGGATGCGATCCAGCTGCTTGTCCAGGGCAAAGATCAGGGAAAGGGCCGGCGTCGCCGGGGTGGAATCTTTCAGGC
>WGAD01000289.1 GCA_015489255.1 Anaerolineales bacterium
GGCCATACGCTCGGCGCGGCTCGATCTCACCCGGGCCGACATCTGGCACAGCCCGGTGCGCCGCACTGCTCAGACCGCCCGCATCCTCTTTGGCGCCGCCAGCCAACCGGCGCCCTGGCTGCGCCGTGATTGCAAAACGCAAATGCAGTCGGCGATCTTCGACCATTGGCGCCCCGGGCGCAACCTGATCCTGGTCACCCACGCCACCTGCATCAAATACCTCACCGACGCCCGGGGCCGGCGCCTCATCGATCCCGATGCCGACAGCTACGGTTGGAGCTGGTTTCTGATCAAAGAGTCCGGTGGCGATTGGCGTCTGGCCGGCGTACTGCCTCCAGAAGGTTGGTTACCCTGAGAGTAATACGATTAGATAAAGGTTTCGCGACGGAATACCATCGCCTGTGCCAGTACAGCTCTTCTCATTGATAAGTACGAATAGTAAAAAAAGGGATTGGGACAATCGAAAGGAGAGAAACAATGGACAAGGAGGTCGCCAGAGAACTGCTGAGAACCGCGGTGGGCGATTCCACGGCCGACTTCCGCGATGGCCAGTGGGAAGCCATCAACGCTCTGGTCAATCAGCGACAGAAACTGCTGGTGGTGCAGCGCACCGGGTGGGGAAAGAGCCTCGTCTATTTCATCGGCACCCGCATCCTGCGGGACCGAGGCGCCGGGCCGACCATCATCATTTCGCCGCTGCTGGCGTTGATGCGCAACCAGATCGAGGCGGCCGCAAGGCTGGGCATTCGTGCGGTCACCATCAATTCCACCAATCGAGGAGACTGGGATGCCGTCACCCGGCAGGTGCTGGAAGACCAGGTGGATGCGGTGCTGATTTCGCCGGAAAGGCTCGCCAACGAGGCATTCATGGAGAGCGTCCTCCAGCCCATTGCGGAACGAATCGGCCTACTGGTGGTAGACGAAGCCCACTGCATCTCCGACTGGGGCCACGATTTCCGCCCGGACTATCGACGCCTGGTCAACATCCTGCGCCAGCTGCCGGCCAACACCCCATTGTTGGGCACGACAGCTACGGCCAACGACCGGGTGATTGCCGATGTGCGGGCGCAACTGGGCGACATCCACATTCAGCGGGGCAGCCTGGTACGCAAGAGTTTGATCCTGCAGACCCTGCGCCTGCCCGATCAGGCCGCTCGGCTGGCGTGGCTAGCAGAGCACATTCCTGAGCTGCCTGGCACCGGCATCGTTTACGTGCTGACCCTGCGGGACGCGGAACAGGTGGCGGCATGGCTCAATTCCCGGGGCATCGAGGCCCGCGCCTATCATGGTGACGTGGTACATCCCGACTTCCCCGACAGCAACAGCTATCGCCAGTACCTTGAGGACCTACTGCTGCGGAATAAAATCAAGGCATTGGTGGCCACCACCGCCCTGGGCATGGGCTACGACAAGCCAGACCTGGGCTTCGTAATCCACTATCAGGCGCCCAGCTCGGTGGTGAGCTATTACCAACAGGTGGGCCGCGCCGGTCGGGGCATCGACACCGCTTACGGCGTGCTGCTGGCGGGCAACGAAGACGACGACATTCACGCCTATTTCCGCCAAACCGCTTTTCCGGAAGAAAAAGACGTCCACGAGGTGCTGGATGCCCTGGCAGAGTCCGACGAGGGGCTTACCCTGAACGAGCTTCAGGCCAGATTGAACCTCCGGTACAAACAACTCGAACAAGTGCTCAAGGTGCTCAGCGTGGAGACGCCGGCCCCCCTCATCAAGGATGGGAGCCGCTGGCGACGGACGCCGGTGCCCTACCAAATGGATCACGAGCGCATCCGGCGCCTGACACGGCAACGGGAGCAGGAGTGGCAGGAGATACAGGCGTACATCGACAGCCCGACCTGCCTGATGGCCTTCTTGCGCAAGGCACTGGACGACCCGGAAACCAGTGAGTGCGGACAATGCGCCGTCTGCCGTGGCCATCCGGTCGTGGGTGTGTCCGTCGACCAAACTCTGGCCATCGAAGCGACCCGTTTTCTGCGCCAAGCGGAGCTGGTATTCAAACCGAAGGTGCAAGTGGCCAAGGATGCCTTCCCCGAATATGGTTTCAGAGGCAACCTGCCCAAGGACCTACGGGCGGAGGAGGGGCGTATTCTTTCGCGCTGGGGCGACGCTGGCTGGGGCAGCCTGGTGGCCGACGACAAGCATGGTGGCCATTTCCGCGATGAACTGGTGGACGCCGTGGCGGAAATGATCCGCGACCGGTGGCGGCCCTCGCCATCACCCCGGTGGGTGACCTGCGTCCCTTCCAGAAGGCATCCCACCCTGGTGCCCGATTTTGCCCGGCGCCTGGCCGAAAAGCTGGGACTTCCCTTTCTGGAGGTGATCGACAAGGTGCGGGATAATGAGCCGCAAAAGGCCCAGCAAAACCGTTTTCATCAGTGCCATAACCTGGATGGTGTTTTCCGGGTTTCCGGGCAGGTGCCAACCCAGCCAGTGCTGTTGGTGGACGACATCATCGATTCGGGCTGGACGGTGACGGTGCTGGCCGCCCTCCTGCGTGGCGCCGGCAGCGGCCCGGTCTTTCCCGTTGCGCTGGCCTCGACCTCCAGTGGTGACTGAATGATGGTTTCTCCGAACACCCAGGCCATACTTCTGCTCACGGTGCGGTTGGGAAAAGGCGACACCGGTCCGCACAAACCCCTGACCCCCACGGAGTACGGCCGCTTTGCCCAGTGGCTTCGCGAGAAAGATCTGGCCCCGGAACAATTGCTGAGAGGAGATCTGAGAGAACGGCTGCAAGGGTGGCAGGACAACAAGATCACCCTCGAACGGATCGAAGCCCTACTTGATCGGGGCCCAGCCTTGGCGCTGTCGATGGAGAAATGGCTGCGTGCCGGCCTCTGGGTGATGACCCGCTCGGATCCCGACTATCCCCGAAGGCTGAAGCAGCGGCTGCGTGGTGACTCGCCGGCGGTGCTGTTCGGTTGTGGCAACCGCGCTTTGTTGAACAGCGACGGCCTGGCCGTGGTCGGCTCCCGCAAGGTTTCTCCGGAAGACCTGGCCTACGCCACCCGGATCGGCGAGTTGGCTTCCCGTGCCGGCCTTTCTATCGTCTCTGGCGGCGCGCGGGGCGTCGATGAAACCGCCATGCTCGGCGCGCTCGGCGCGGAAGGCACCGCGGTGGGGATTCTAGCCGACAGCCTGCTTCGCGCCTGCTCTAGCGGCAAGTACCGGCGCGCCCTGATGGACAACAACTTGGTTCTGGTCTCGCCGTTCAACCCCGAGGCCGGCTTCAACGTGGGCAACGCCATGGCCCGTAACAAGTATGTTTATTGCCTCGCCGACGCCGCCCTGGCGGTTCATTCCGGCAAGAAGGGCGGCACCTGGAACGGTGCGCAAGAAAACCTGAAGAAAGGCTGGGTGCCCCTGTGGGTCAGGCAAAACGATGATCCAAAAGCTGGCAATCAGGCGCTGATCGCGGCCGGTGCTCTGGCCGCGCCAAACGACATCGATGAAGTTTGCATTGAAGACTTTTTTCGTCCGCCACGGAAATCTCCTACCGCGTCTCGGAACCTGTTCGATACCGCTTTAATCCGACAAGAAGCGGCGCCTAATAAGGCGGGGCCAGAAAACGACGAAGCCCCTGCGGCGGACGAATTTTCCAGCTTTTCGTTGTACGATTTTTTCCTACGCAAAACGATGGCATTGTGCAAGGAGCAGGCAAAGACGCCTGCAGAGCTGCAAGAGGTGCTGTCACTCCAAAAGACCCAACTGAACGTCTGGCTTAAGCAGGCGGTTGAAGAAGGGCGTTTGATAAAAAGAACCCGGCCGGTCCGGTATGAAGTCAATCGTGACATTCAAGAATCCCTGGCCCTGGAGTGATGAGAAATGCCCTGTCGATGTTATGCCCGAACGGCCAACATTAGTCAGTCTATGTACGGCGCAAAGGACGCCGCTATTTTCAATGGTTGTGCGCCTACGAAAATGGGAGCAGTGGGAAACCGGGTTTTTCACTTCCGTTGCTGAAAAAGCCCGTGGATGATGTTTTAACCATTCTGGCAATCTACCTATTCGCCCCATACGCTGGCACGGGCTCCCTTCCCGCTAATTCCAGGCAGCTATAATCAGCCATCATTCCACCCGTTTCTTCTTCCATGACTTCCGACACCGAAACCCGCCTGCGCGAGCTGCTGGCCCGGCGCATCCTGTTGCTGGATGGCGCCATGGGCACCATGATCCAGCGCCATGAGCTGACCGAGGCCGACTACCGCGGCGAGCGCTTTGCCGACTGGCCCACCGATCTCAAGGGAGCCAACGACCTGCTCTGCCTCACCCGGCCCGAGATCATCCGCGGTATCCATGAGCAGTACCTGGAAGCGGGCGCCGACATCCTGGAGACCAACAGCTTCAACGCCACCCGCGTCTCCATGGCCGACTATGGCATGGAAGACTTGGTGTATGAGATCAACGTGGCGGCGGCGCGACTGGCGCGGGAGGCGGCGGACA
>WGAD01000290.1 GCA_015489255.1 Anaerolineales bacterium
CCTCTACACCACCTACGACGCCCCCTCCTTCGCCCGCGACGCCCGCTTCCGCTTGTGGGAAGGCGCCACCGTGACCTACGTCTGCCTGCAACTGGCCTTCCACATGGGCTTTGACGAAGCCATCCTGATCGGCGTGGATCACAGCTTCCAGACCAAAGGCGAAGCCAACAAAACCGTGGTCTCGCAAGGCGATGACCCCAATCACTTTGCCCCGCATTACTTCGGCAAGGGTTTTCGCTGGCAGCTGCCCGACCTGGACACATCGGAGCAGGCTTACTGGCTGGCGCGCCGCGCCTGGGAAGCCGACGGTCGCCGAATTGTGGACGCCACCATCGGCGGCAAACTGACCGTCTTCCCCAAAGTGGATTACGAGAGCCTGTTCTGATGACCGCCTGGCCGTTGATTTCCGTGATCACGCCGTCTTACAACCAGGCGGCTTATCTGGAAGCCACCATCCGCTCGGTGCTGGCGCAAGATTACCCGCGCCTGGAATACATCGTGGTGGACGGCGCTTCGACCGATGGCAGCCTGGAGATCATCCGCCGCTACGCCGACCGCCTGTCCTGGTGGGTCTCCGAACCGGATGGCGGGCAGGCGGAAGCCATCAACAAGGGACTGCGGCGGGCACAAGGTGAGATCGTCGCCTGGCTCAACTCCGATGACCTCTACCGCCCAAATGCGCTGCGCCGCGCCGCCGCAGCCTTCGCCGCGCACCCCGAAGCGGGACTGGTGTATGGCGATGTGGATTCGGTGGACGCCGCCGGGCGCGTTTTCCATGTGCAGCGCTTTGCGCCTTACGGCCTTGACGACCTGATGGCCTTTCGCATCATCAGCCAGCCGGGCGTCTTCATGCGCCGGGACGTGCTGGAACGTGCCGGATGGCTCGATCCGGCCTATCACTTTTTGCTGGATCATCATCTCTGGCTGCGGATGGCGGCGCTGGCGCCCATCCACTACCTTCCAGAGCGGCTGGCGGCGGCCCGTTACCATCCGGCGGCCAAGAACGTGGCCCGCGCCGCCGAATTTGGCCGCGAAGCCTTCCGCCTGGTGGACTGGATGCAATCCCGCCCGGAACTGGCTGCACGCTTCCAGCATAACCGGCGGCGGATTCTGGCCGGAGCGCACCGCCTGGACGGTTACTATCAGATCGAAGCCGGGCATTACGCCGCCGGTTTGCGGGCCTATGGCCGCGCGCTGGTTCCCCACCCGCCCACCGCCTTGCGCGATTGGCGGCGCATGGGGCTGGGGCTGGCAGGCGCGCTGGGGATTTCGCCGCAGCGCGTGCGCCGCTGGTATCTGAAGTGGCGCGGCAAGGAGCAGGAAACATGACGGAAAACCAAAGCCCCTTCAGCCGCCCGCTGTTTGCCCTGCTGCTGGGCGTGCTGTTCGCGCTGGCGGTCTTCATCCGCTTGAACGATTTTGACGACCTGCCGCTCGAGTTTCACCCCACGCGGCAGCTCTTCTCGGCGCTCAAAGCGCGTGGCATGTGTTACCAAACCCGCGCGGATGTGCCCGCCTGGCAGCGTGAAACGGCCCTCCGCCAGTGGCGCGCACAAGCCGACATCGAGCCGCCCATCGTGGAGCATCTGGCCGCCTGGGCCTGCGCGCAATGGGACGTGGAAGTCTGGCAGGCGGGGCGGGCTTTCAGCGTCTTCTTCTGGCTGGTGGGCGGCGTGGGCGTTTGGCTGGCGGCGCGGCGGTTGGCCGGGGCGGCGGGCACGCTGGTGGCGGTTGCGTTCTACCTTTTCCTGCCCTATGGCGTTTTTGCCAGCCGCAGTTTTCAGCCCGACCCGCTGATGGTGGCCTTGCTGGCGCTGTTTTTTGCGGCGTCGCTGGCCTGGCGCGAGCAGCCCGACCTGCGACGCACACTGCTGACGGCGCTGCTGGGCGGGGCGGCGATTTTCGTCAAATCGGTGGCGGTCTTCATCGTTGGGATGACGCTGGCTGCGCTGGCGCTGGAGCGTTTCGGCTGGCGGCGTTTCTGGCGGCAGAAAATCGTCTGGCTGCTGGCCGGGCTGACGGTCGCGCCGGCGGCGCTCTACACGCTCTACGGCCTGCTGGTGACGGGCGATCTCGGCAGCCAGTTCGGGGGGCGGTTTTTCCCGTCCATGCTGGTTTCTCCTTTCTTCTACCTGCGCTGGGAGCTGAAACTGGCGCTGGTGCTTGGGCAACTGGGCATTGCGCTCACCCTGCTGGCGGCCTTCCTCGTCCCGCGCCGCGGCGCGGCGTTTCTGGCCGGGGCCTGGGGCGGGTATCTGCTCTTCGGGTTGGTGTTCAATTATCACTTTTCCACCCACGATTACTATCACCTGCCGGCCGTTCCGCTGGCGGCGCTTTCGCTGGCGGCGCTGGGCGATGCCGTCTGGGAGGCGCTGGCGCGGCGGCAGGGGCGCCGGGCGGCGCTGATCTTCGCCGGGGTGATGATCTTCGCCGTTTTAGGGACGGTGTGGAACGTGCGCGGCACGCTGCGGGAGACGGATTACCGCCCCCAGGCGCAACTTTACGCGATGATCGGCGACATGCTGGGACCCGAAGCCCGCGCCGTGGCGCTGACGCCCGATTACGGCTACCGGCTGGCCTATTGGGGCTGGCTGGAGGCGGCTTTCTGGCCGACGGTGGGCGACCTGGGCTATTCGGCCAAGCGCGGCGCGACGATTGACATTGACGCCATTTTCGCCAGCCGCACCCGGGGACGGGACTTCTTCATCATCACCGACCTGGACGAACTGGCGCGGCAGCCGTTTTTGCAAGCGGCTTTGGCGGACTATCCGCTTTTTGCCCGGGGCGAAGGCTACCTGATTTACGATTTGAGGACCCCATGAACGACCTTCCGCTGGTGAGCATTGTCACGCCGTCTTACAACCAGGCGGCTTATCTGGAAGAGACCATCCGCTCGGTGCTGACGCAAGATTACCCGCGCCTGGAATACATCATCGTGGACGGCGGTTCGACCGATGGCAGCCTGGATATCATCCAGCGCTACGCCGACCGCCTGGCCTGGTGGGTTTCGGAACCCGATAAAGGGCAGACCGACGCCATCAACAAGGGCTTTGCCCGCGCCAGCGGGCAGATCCTGGCCTGGCTCAACTCCGATGACACCTATGAGCCGGGAGCGGTGCGGGCGGCGGTGGACTACCTGACCGCACACCCCGAAGTCGGGCTGGTGTATGGC
>WGAD01000291.1 GCA_015489255.1 Anaerolineales bacterium
AGGTTTTCGCGCCCGAAGTCAGGCCAGTAAACCGGCGTGAAGTACCATTCGGCATAGGCCGATTGCCACAGCAAGAAGTTGCTGGTGCGAATTTCGCCTGAAGTGCGGATGACCAGATCGGGGTCGGGCATACCGGCAGTGTAAAGGCGCTCGGCGATGGTCTCTTCGGTAATGTGCTCGGCGGGAATCCCCTCTCGCACGATGCGGCGCACCGCCTGCACGATTTCATCGCGCCCGCCGTAGTTGAAGGCCACGTTGAGCACCAGCCGCTGGTTGTGGCGGGTCCGCTCGACGGCTTCCCGAATTTTGGCCTGCAAAGCCGGCCGTACGCCTTCCAGTTTGCCAAGGTGCCGAATTTGCACCCCTTCGGCATCCAGTTCATCGAGTTCCTTGTCGATGAACTCTTCCATGATTTCCATCAGCCCTTCCACCTCTTCGCGAGGGCGCGCCCAGTTTTCGGTGGAGAAGGCATAGATCGTCAGATAGCGGATACCGAATTCCACACAGGCGCGAATCACCCGGCGCAGGTTTTCGGTACCGGCGCGATGGCCCGCCAGCCGCGGAAGGCGGCGTTGCCGCGCCCAGCGTCCGTTGCCATCCATGATGATGGCCACGTGCACGGGCACTTCCCACGCGGGGTCTAATTGGGGAGCATCGGGCTGGGAGGAGGGCAATTCACACCTCCATCACTTCTTTTTCTTTGCGGTCGCCCAATGCCTCGGCTTTTTCAATGTATTCCTTGGTCAGGTCGTCCAGTTTGTCTTCCGCCCGTTTGCGCTCGTCTTCGGAAATCATTTTCTCGTCTTCCATTTCCTTGAGGTCGCGTTTCACATCGCGCCGCACGTTGCGGATGGCTACCCGCGCTTCTTCCACACGATGATGCACTACTTTGACCAGTTCCCGGCGGCGCTCCTCGGTAAGCGGCGGCAAAATCAGGCGGATGTTCTTGCCATCATTGTTGGGGTTGATGCCCAGGTCGGAGGTTTGAATGGCGCGTTCAATAGCCCGCAGCGTGGAGGGGTCGAAAGGTTTGATAAGCAACTGGCGGGGTTCGGGCACACTGATGGAAGCCAACTGCATCAGCGGCGTGGGGGTGCCGTAGTATTCCACTTCCAGTCGTTCGACCAGCGCAGGCGTGGCGCGGCCTGTGCGAATGCCGGCCAGGTCTTCTTCCAGCGCCCGAATGGCGCCCTGCATTCGGTGTTCAGCATCTTTGAGGGCATCTTTGATCATAAGGGACCTCCTCCAAAGGGGGTGGCTGGGGATAGGCCGCTGCCAAAACAGCGCTGCTGCACCCGCCGTCAACATGGCTGCAGGCCAGCAGCAACGACATTTTGGCTCGCGGCCACTATCCATTTCAGGCGTTACGCCGCGTAGGCTCTCATTCTGTCATCACAAAAGTGCAAAGCGGGCGACGCACCGCGGCGGGGAATTTGCCGCCGCCCCGCTATGGCCTGGGGGGTGCGCTTTGCCCTGTCCGCTGCACGACGCGTACTACATTTTATCATGCGCCGGGGGGCAAACACGGGCACCCACGCTCAGGTCGCGGCAGCCTCAGTGTTTACCTTATGGAACACGACACGCTTCTCGCCCGCTTTGTCCTCCTCGACATCCACCTCAATGGTATCGCCGGGGGCAAACTCGCCGCTCAAGAGACGAATGGCCAACGGCCCCTCGACGTGCTTCTGCAACGCCCGGCGCAAAGGGCGCGCACCAAAATCGGGGTCATAGCCCACTTCGGCCAGGTAGTCACGGGCAGCCTCGGTCAGGCGCACGGTCAGGTCGCGCTCGGCCAGGCGCTCAGCCACCTCTTGCATTTGCAAATCTACGATGCGCCGCATATCTTCCCGACTCAGCGGCGAGAACATGATAATTTCATCGATGCGATTGAGGAATTCAGGGCGGAAGGTGTCTTTGAGCGCCTTCTCAATCTTTTCCTGGGCGCGCCGGTCTTCGCCGCTGGCTTCCCCTTGCAGGAAGCCCAGCGAGCCCGAGCGCCGCACGAATTCGGTGCCCAGGTTCGAGGTCATGATAATGACCGTGTTCCGGAAATCGACCACCCGCCCCTGGCCGTCGGTGAGACGACCATCGTCGAGAATCTGGAGCAAGGCATTCCAGACCTCGGGGTGGGCTTTCTCGATTTCGTCGAACAATACCACGCGGTAAGGGCGACGCCGCACGGCCTCGGTGAGTTGGCCGCCTTCTTCATACCCCACGTAGCCCGGCGGCGCTCCGAAAAGGCGCGAAACCGTATGCTGCTCGCGATATTCGCTCATATCTACCCGCACCAGGGCGTCTTCGTCATCGAACAGGAATTCGGCCAGCGCCTTGGCGAGTTCGGTTTTGCCCACACCCGACGGCCCAATGAAGATGAAGGAGCCGATAGGGCGACGGGGGTCTTTCAACCCCGAGCGGGCACGGCGGATGGCATCGGAAATCGCCGCAATCGCTTCGTGCTGCCCCACGATGCGCTCATGCAGGCGCTCTTCCATGTGCAAGAGGCGCTCGGCCTCGGTTTCCATCATCTGAGTGACCGGGATACCCGTCCACTGGGAAATCACCTCGGCGATGTCATCGACGTCTACCACCTCGTCGAGCTGGTTTTCGGCTTCCCAGGCGGCGCGCTGCTGCTGGAATTCCTCTTCCAGGCGCAGGCGTTCCATTTTCTTGACTGCGGCGCGCTCATAGTCACGGGCCTCACGCGCCTGCTCTTCCTCGGCCACCAGCCGCTCGATTTCGGCCTTGCGCTGCTTCAGTTCCGGCGGCAGCGAATACAACGCCACCCGCAGTTTGGCCGCGGCTTCGTCGATGAGGTCAATGGCCTTATCGGGCAAACGGCGGTCGGTCACATAGCGCGCCGAAAGTTTAGCCGCAGCCACCAACGCCTCATCGGTAAAACGCACGCCGTGATGGGCTTCGTAGCGGTCACGAAGCCCTCGCAACATCTCGATCGTATCGTCAATACTCGGCTCTTCCACGTACACCGGCGCAAAACGGCGTTCCAGAGCAGCATCTTTTTCAATGTATTTGTGGTATTCATCCAGCGTCGTGGCGCCAATGCACTGCAACTCACCGCGCGCCAGGGCAGGTTTGAGCATGTTCGAGGCATCCATCGCTCCCTGCGCCGCCCCCGCGCCCACCACAGTGTGCAATTCGTCGATGAAAAGGATGATTTCGCCTTCCGACCGTTTGACTTCTTCGATGGCCGCTTTGAGGCGCTCTTCAAAATCACCGCGGAAACGAGAACCGGCAATCATTGCGCCCAGGTCGAGGGAAACCACCCGCCGCCCCGCCAGAATTTCAGGCACATCACCACTCACGATTTTCTGAGCCAGGCCCTCGACGATGGCGGTTTTTCCTACTCCTGCCTCCCCAATGAGCACGGGGTTGTTCTTCGTGCGGCGGGAAAGCACCTGAATGACGCGCAAAATCTCGCCATCGCGCCCGATGACAG
>WGAD01000292.1 GCA_015489255.1 Anaerolineales bacterium
GCGAAAAGGCCGTTCCTGCCGCCAAAAATGGCGCAGCGCCTCGCGCTGACGCCACCAGGCCCAGGCAGAGATCGCCGCCAGCAGCAGCAAGGCCAGCAACACACCGCCGAGATCGTTGTACCACAACCCCAGCGAGGCCGGCAGCCAAAACAGCCAGGCCCAAAGGAGCAAACCCAAAGTGCGCGCCAGGGCGTACCCCCGCGAAGGCAAGGCAGATAACAAGCCAAAGGTCAGCGGGAAGCTCAACCAACCCAACAAAAGAACGAGCGCATACCAAAAAAGGGGCCCCAGCAGCAACATCAGCCTTCTCCCTCCGGCAAGGCAAAACGCCCGTCATCCGCTGGTTGAAAAGGAAGCACAGCCTCCACCGCATCCAGATTCAAGGGGCCATAAATGTGCGGAAAGCGGTCTTCTGCGCCCAGCCCCACAGGCAGGCCACCAGCCGGAGCCTCCCAGCGCAGCGGCGCAGACAAACGATTCGGGTCAATGCGCAAGAGGATCAAGTCGCGGCGGCGGGCATAGAAGGTCTCAGCCACCGCCAGCACCTGATCGCGGCGTGAGCAATGAATGAACCCCTCGGCCTCCAGCGAGGCGGGCGCGTAATACCCTCTTCGGCGGGCGGCTTCCCAATCTGCCGCCGCAGCAATGTGATACAGTTTTTCCTCCATCAGCGCACCTCGTAGATCACCGTCTGACCGTCGCGGTACACCTCCCGCCACAGCCAGCCGTCCATCCGTTCGAATTTGGCAATGCCCGTCGCCGAATAAGCCGCCCTTTCCAGCTGCCCCACGACGATATAGCGCACATCGTACTTTTGCAAGAATGCATACGCCGCCCAGGCATCCGGCGTATCGTAGAATTGGCGCACCTCGGCCACCCGTCTTTCCACCTGGGCCGGGTCAGCCAGCGCGCGCTGCTGCCGCTGATGCCAGTTCCAGCCGACAACGCCCGGCAGCCCCGTATAGATGGTGAAGCGCGTCCCCCAGTGGTATTCCACCGTGTTGGCTTCCACAATCACCGGCGAACCAGTTACGTTTTCCTGCATCCAGCGAATGGCGCGGTAATCTTCATCCAGCTGCATCAAGACATCATAATCGGCATACTCCGCGTAGGGCATGTACGCCATGCTGTCCAGTGAGTGCGGCGCCGAAGGCACCCAGCGATCGCGCACCTTGTCCAACGTTGCCAGGAATGAGAACGAAAGCGCTCCCGCCAGCAGCAACATCAGCCCGCTTTCCCACAGCGTGCGCCAGCGCGGCAGCCAGCGATGATATTCCGCCAGCGTCCAGGCAAAGGCCGCACCGGCAGACAGGGCGAAAAGCATCCAGGCCTGCAAATAAAACTTGAAGACCGTGTTCATGCGCCCTATATCGCCCACCAGCACCACGACTTCCACCATCAACGTCAGCAAGGAGGCCGTGCCCACCATAAACAAGACCATCCGCTTGGCGGCCGGTTGTTCAGCGCGGATCAAGAGGATGCCCGCCCATAAGGCCAGCGGCCAAGCCAGCCAGACGATCCGCACCCCCATGACCCACATCCCCAGCCAGATCGCTGCCGCCGCGGCGGCGACGATCTCGATCAGGGTGCGCCAGGGACGCAGTTTCTCCAGCGAGGAGAGGGGGATGCTGTCCAACCATTCGCGCGTCTCCCAGGCCAACCAGGCGACGATGACCAGCAAGAACAGCCCCCAATGCGTCAGGTAGGCGCTGATAGGCGTATACGGGCCGTTCCAGCGGCTGATTTCATTGTAGGCCGACCCAAACCAGCGATCGAAGGGCCAATATGCCAGTTTGGCGATCAGCCAGAGCGCGGCGCTCCCCGCCAGCGCATACGCCACCCGCGCCAATCTGGGCGAGAGCGTGGGCAGGAAGTCCATCCGCCGGCCAGACTGCCAGCGAGCAAACCCCAGCCCGATGGCAGCAAACAGCAGGTAGGTGGGGTAATCCCAGGTGTTGGTGGGGCGCAGCGCGCCCACCGCCAGCCCGCCCAGCATCATCCCCAGCCCGGCGAACAGCCGGTTCGGCCAGCGGGCGCGCGTCCGCACCACAGAAAACGTCCAGGCCAGGGTGAGCGCCGTCAAAGGCAAGGCGATCATGTGGGCGTGCAAATCGGAATACAAGAAGGTAAAGAGCGGAAATTCGGTGATCGGCTCAATGCTGCCCGGGGCGGGGATCGCCCGGCTCGGCAGCCAGTAAAAGTCGCCGGGGATGAAGGGGAGCGCGGCTCCTTGCATCAGATCGAACAAACCGCGCCCGGCCCACCCCAGCCGGCGGAAGAAGGAGGCCGTCTCCAGCGAGGCTCCCGCCGCGCCAATGCGCTGCAACCCGCGCCAGAACATCTGCGGGATGCCCTGATTGCCCAGCAGCAACGTACCAGCCAGGGCCGCCGCCCCGCCCGCCCAGCGCAGCACGCGCGCCGATAAGCGACTGGCCGCCGGCTGCCAGTCGGCCAACAAATTCCAGCCAAGAGAAAAGGCCGCCGTCCCCAAAAGGGCGAACCAGGTGGGCAAAAGCAAGTTATAGGCGATAGACGGCACAATGCCCAAGAGTTTGACCGGCGTCCCCACCAGGACGAAACCGTAATAATAATAGTTGATGTACCCGCCAGCGAACCAGGGGTCGTATGGGGGGAAGACGGTGCTCTTGAGCACCGCATTCAAATACGAGAAATCCATCGGGCGCTCGCCGCCCTTCGAAGGATGCCACAGGTCTGGGTTTCCCAGGCGGATGAACAAATCCAGCAGGAACAAGCCGAAAAAGAGCGCTTCTACCCGCAAAAAGTAAGACCGCCGTGTGCGCCACTCTTCACGCAGTTCTGCCCGCTGCTGCCAGCCGAGGGCCAGGCCAAGCCCGGCCAGCACCGCCAAAGAGGCGCCGATCACTGGGCGGGTATATGTCGCCCCCAGCGACCCCGCCAGCCAGGAAAACCAGGCCAGCAACATCAGCCCGACCAGGCGGGCCAACGGATAGCCGCGATCGGCCAGGCCAGGCAAGGCAGCCCGCACCAGCGGATACGTCAGCCAGCCCAATAAAGCGATGAAGACGTACCACCAGACCACCGTCAGCAATGGGTAACGGTTTTGCCAGGATTCATAGGAAAACAGATCCGACCAGGTGCCCCCCGTTCGCTGTACCGCCAAAGTTTCAGGCGGCAGGAGCAGCGGTTTGTAGCGCCCTGCCTGGCGCGGTGTCAGATGTACCACGGTAGAAAGGTCCACCGCGCCCAACACCGCCGCCACTTGCGCCGGGTCGTAATCTGCAGATTTGCGGAAGATCATCACCTTGGGGTGGTCATACACCGTGAAGGCTTCTTCGGCAAACTGGTCGTTGATCTGCCAGCTGCGCCCATTCGGCAATTGCAGCGTCGGGTATGAGGTAAAGACCTGCACCAGTTCGAACCCCAGTTCTCCCTGGTACATCCCTGGCTCAGCCAGGCTGTAACACCGCAAGAGGTCTTCCGCCGGCGGGCAGCCCAACAAAGCCCGGTAGTAGGTCGTCGTCAGCGGATAACGCTCCGGCACGCGCGGGATCGTCCCCCACTGGCGGTTGGAGGTAATGAAAATATAGTCCGCCTGGTCGAGTATATCCTGGAAGCGCGCCAGTTTTTCTTCGTTATCGTCCCAGTATAGCTCCAGGTTCAAATCGCCGTAATAC
>WGAD01000293.1 GCA_015489255.1 Anaerolineales bacterium
AGGCTGAGGCGACCGCCAGATTGACGCCCCGGATGCCAAAGTAAATCGCCAACATCCCGGCAGCGGTATCCGAAATCATCATCGGCACCAAAAAGGGGTTGACTCGTGTCGGGCCGCGCTGACGCAGGACTTCCAGCTGTTCGCTCATTGTGCCAATGCCGCCAATGCCAGAACCCACAATTGCGCCGATGCGGTCGCGGTCTTCTTGCTCGAAGTCCAGCCCGGCCTGTTCAACCGCTTCGCGGGCGGCGGCAACGGCAAAATGGGTAAAGCGATCCATGCGCCGGGCTTCGCGGCGGCCAAAGATCTGGTTGGCATCGAAGCCTTTGACCTCGGCGGCAAAACGGGTTTTAAAATCGCTGGCATCGAAGCGGGTGATGGGGCCGACGCCAGAAACACCGGCGACGATGTTCTCCCAGGTTTCGGGAACGTTCAATCCCAGCGGGCTGATGCAGCCCAGGCCGGTAATCACAACTCGTTGACGCATACGCACTCCTTCTTCGTTCGGCAAACACAGGCCGCCGGCGCAGCCAATAAAAAACGTCCGGCACGGCAGTCCGGACGTTATAACACGCCAGAAAATAAATGGATGCGTTCAAGCGACAGGCAAGCCGAGGTTCTCCATGGCCTGGCGCAGGTGTTCGCGGTCGTGTCGCCAGATGAAAAACACCATCTCGCGCAGGGTGGAGCGGCCAAAAATACTGTGCCGCAATCCCCGCGCCCATTGCTGCGGAGACAGCGCAGACAGCAAACCCAGGGTCTCGCGGCGGGCAGCGATGAAGTCATCCAGGGCGCGCCGGCCATCTTCGGCGGCGTACCCCCGTTCCTGCGCCCAGCGATCCGTTTCGCGGGCGGCGATGAAGGCATCCTCTTCAGTCAGAATGCGGCGCAGGCGCGGCAAGTTGATTTCCCGCTCCACGTCGCGCAAGTGGCAGAGGATCTCCGTCGCCGACCAGGCCCCGGGCGCCGGAGATTGCCGCCAGGCGGATTCGGGTTGCGCGGCGAGATGGGCCTGCAAGGCCGCCGGCGTGGCCGCCAGCGCCGCCACCAGGGTGGCCGGTCGCTGCCAATCCGGTTGCCAGCCCTCGGGAGCGGGCGTTTCCTCCAGCAGCGCTTGCAGGTCGGCCAGCGAACCGCGCCCGATCAGGCCCTCCCGCTCCTCTGCCGCCTGCGGGCGGCCCGCATCCCCGGCGGCGATCAGGTGGAAGACCGGCAGCCCGATCTCCAGGCAGGGGGCAACGTCCAGGGTCCAATCATCGCCCACCATCAACAGCGGGCCAGAAGGCCACCCCAGCCGTGCCAGCAATTCGGCGAAGTACCAGGCCGAGGGTTTGGCAAAATGAAAGGTCTCATAGGAGGAAATGCAGGCAAAGGGGAAGTCTTCCGGCGGCAATCCGGCCCAACGCAGCCGCCAATGTTGCGCCGCCAGGGGGAACAGCGGATTGGTCGCCACGACGAGGCGCAAGCCCCGTGCCAGCGCCCAGCGGACGAAAGCACGCGCCCCCGGACGAGGGCGCGTTAGCTGCTGGAGGCGGGGGTAATCCTGTTCGTAGAACCGTTCCACGAGCGGAGCGATCTCCTCCCACCTTCGCCCGATGGCCGGCAGAAAATGCCGGTTGAACACCTGGCGCAGGGTCAGCGCCGGGTCGCGGTTGCCCATCATCCAGCCGGCTGCCGCCTGTAAGGCTGGCCGCAGGCGCTCCGCCGGCACCAGGGGTGCCAGGGCCTGCTCCAGCGCACGAAAGTAGGCCGGAATGAAGACGGCGTCCATTTCGTCTTCCAGCAGGGTATCGTCCAGGTCAAGCAGCAGTGTGATCGTCATCAGGGGCTATGAAAATCTCCGGCAGGGCATGGCAATGGCCACAGCCGACCTCCGGCTGCGGCACATCACGCCTGGTTTTCTGGCAATAGGCCTGAACCTGCACCCGTTTACGCAAGCCGCCGCGCCGCCAATCGCGCACCAGGTGCGGCAGCAGTCGCATGTGCTGGCAGGCATTGGCCTGACGAATGCCGGGCACCGGGCAAGAGAAACAAAGCGCCGGTTTCCAGTCTGCGTTCAGCAAGCGGCAAGATTCACGTTCTCGCCCGCGGTAGTAATCACCGTAGAAGTAGGGGCATTCGACCCCGGCCGGGTTGCGCATGTCACACGCGGGTGACGTAATCCCCCGTGCGGGTATCGATACGGATGGTGTCGCCCGTGTTGACAAAGGCCGGCACCTGGACTTCGTAACCCGTCTCGACTTTGACTTTTTTGGTGAGACCGGTGGCCGTATCGCCGCGGACGGCTACCTCGGCTTCGACGACCTTTACGTCCACCGTCGTCGGCAATTCCACGTCCAGCGGCTCGTTGCCGTAGAAGGTGAGTTTTACATCCATGTTTTCCATCAAGAAGTGCACGCCTTCTCCCAGCACAGCCTTCGGCAAGGCGTACTGTTCGAAGGTTTCGTTATCCATGAAATAATAGAATTCGCCGTCATTGTACAGATACTGGGCGTTGTGATAGGTAAGGCGGACTTCCTCCACCCGCTGGCTGGAGGTGAAGGTCATTTCAATATTGGCGCCCGTGCGCAAATTACGCGCCTTAACGCGAATGGTGGCCTGGCCGCGCCCCGGTTTGTGGTGGTGGTAGTCCAGCACTTTGTACAGCTGGCCGTCCACGGTAAACGTCACGCCTTTGCGCAGTTCATTTGAATCAATCATGTCGCTTCCTTTCTATGGTTATGGGAATCGCGCCAATTATAACGGATTTCACCCCTCCGCTGCGCGACGATGACCGGCCTCGGCGTCCGGATCGTTGCGCAGGAGTTGGACGGCGTGCGGCACCGCTGGCGCGATAACGGCCAGGTTTTCACGGGCCGCCCGGGGTGACCCGGGCAGGTTGACGATCAACGTGCGCCGCCGCACGCCCGCTACCGCACGGGAGAGCATGGCGTGGGGGGTCACTTGCAGGCTGGCCTGCATCATGGCCTGCATCAGGCCGGGGGCCAGTTTTTCCACCACGGCACGGGTGGCTTCCGGGGTCTGATCACGGGGGGCAAAGCCGGTGCCGCCGGTGGTCAGGATCAGATCGGCCAGCCCGGCATCGGCCCATTCGGCCAGGGTGAGGCGCAAACGGTCGTAATCGTCCGGCAAGATGGCCTGCCGCACCACCCGCCAGCCATACGCCGCCGCAGCGGCGGCCAGCGCCGGGCCAGAGGCATCTTCCCGCTCGCCCCGCGCCGATCGGTCGGAGACGGTCAAAATCGCTACGCGCACATCCACCGTCAGATGTCCTTTCCGTACACCAGAAGGTCCAGCCTTTCCCAGCCTCGGTGTTCATAGAAGCGGATGGCGTCGGTGTTGTCTGCGGTGACCAGCAAATAGAGGCGGATGCATCCTTTGGCGCGCAAGCGAGTTTCCAGCTCCTGCATCAATCGTTCGCCGATGCCGCGCCTGCGCAAGGCCGGTTCAACCGCCAGATGATACACGATCCCCCGGCGCCCGTCGTAGCCGCCGAGAACGGCGCCGACGATGCGCCCTTCCTGCTCGGCCACCAGGAAGAGATCCGGGTCGCGCTGGATTTTCTTGTCCATTTCGTCCTGGTCGTCGGAGCGGCGCAGGTGAATGCCCTCACCGGCGCGCGCCCACAGGGCATATACCTGGGGGTATTCTTGCGGGTAACGAATCGGGCGAATGTGAACGTTATCCATCTTGACGTATGACCTGGAGCAAATCATCCGGCATATAGGGTTTGAGCAAGAAGGCGTCTGCGCCCGCCTGCATCACCTCCTGGCGCCGATCTTGCCCGGAACAGACGATGACCTTCATCGTGCGCAGTTGTTCGTCTTCTTCCTGGCGCAAGGCCTGGAGAATATCCAGGCCGTTTTGGCCTGCGGGCAGGTGCAGGTCCAGCACCAGAACGTCCGGACGGGCGGCGCGAATGGCCTCCAGCACCGGTTGATCGGGGGAGAAGGTGATCGTTTCGTGCCCTTCCATTTCCAGCAAGATCTTGAGCAGGGCAACGGTGGTCACATCGTCTTCGGCCAGAAACACTTTCATTAAGATTTGTCCTTGTCGGCAGTTTTAGGCGATCGACGGCGCGGCATGAGCGCCGCTTCCAGCACTTCGTCCACGGTTTTGACCAGCACGAAGCGCATCCTGGCACGAATTTCCTCCGGCACATCCTCCAGGTCGGGCGCATTGCTCTGCGGCAAGATAACCGTCTTCAGCCCATAGCGATGCGCGGCCAGCACTTTGTCTTTGAGGCCGCCGATGCGCAAGACCTGGCCGCGCAGGGTGATCTCGCCCGTCATCGCCACCCCCTGACGCACCTTTCTCCCGGTCAGCAAGGAGACGAGGGCGGTGATCATCGTCACCCCGGCGGAGGGGCCGTCTTTCGGCTGGGCGCCGGCCGGAACGTGCAGGTGGATATCGTGCTTGCTGAAGAAATTGGCGGCAATGCCATAACGACGCGCGTTTGCCCGCACATACGAGAGGGCCGCCCGCGCCGATTCGTGCATCACGTTGCCGATGGAGCCTGTCACCTGAAAGCCTTTGCCGCCCGGCATCAGGGTCGCTTCGACGAAGAGCACTTCGCCGCCGACGGGCGTCCAGGCCAGCCCCGGCACCACACCCGGGCGCGAAATACGCAAGTTGATCTCGTCTTCGCTGCGGAAGGGCGGCGAGCCGAGCAGTTCGGCGACGGCAGCCTTGTTCACCACCACGGTTTCGCTTTCCCCTTGCGCCACGCGCACGCTGACTTTG